>JAGYMJ010000170.1 GCA_018400625.1 Planctomycetota bacterium | reverse complement strand
ACCGGTACGATCAATGAGACCACAACGCATAGAACTGGAACTGTTGGAAGACGAGCAGGGCTATCTCCGGGGCCTGCTGCCGGCGCTTCGGCAGGCAAAACGTGAATTATGGATAGCTACCTCCAACGTGAAGGATGTATGGGTCGAGACGGACGGATGGCATTCGATTACCGAGTCTCTTTCGACGTTGGCCGGGAGAGGTGTGGATGTGCGTATATTGCACAGCTCAACGCCCAGCCGGAGGTTCCGGGACCGGCTGATGCCGCATAACGCAGAGCATGGAGAGGTGAAAATGCGCTGCTGCGTGCGGCTCCATATGAAATGCGTGCTGGTTGACGGGGCGCAGCTCTATATGGGCAGCGCCAATTTGACGGGAGCGGGAATCGGTGCCAAAGGTGAGAACAGGCGGAATTTTGAGTATGGTATCCTGACCCGCGATCTCCAGTTGGTCCACGCGGCGCACCGAAAATTCAGCCGTATCTGGCAGGGCGATTACTGCCGGGAATGTGGCAGGGAAGATAACTGCCCGTCGGTATTATAATCCAGCCGATTAAAAGGTTTGACAGAGGATATTTAATGATAGCATAGGTGCAAATGAGGTGAACAAAAAATGAAAAAACGTGCCCTGCTGATAGGGATCAACAAATACCAGACGCTCGGCAAGCTCTCCTATGCCCGAGAAGACGCCGAGGCGTTTGCAAAGATGCTCCATGACCATTACGACTTCTCCGATCACGATGTCAGCCTGATGACCTGCGGGGCGGAAGGCGCCGGCGCGGCCTTTTCGCGTTATATCGAGCTGGCGCTCTCCGATCTGACCGACTGCAAAGACCTTGAGCTGCTGGTGTTCGGGTTCTGGGGACACGGCTTCGCACCGCAGCCGGGGCGGCGTTACCTCTGCGGACTGGATACGATCGACAAGGACCTCGAACGCACAGCGGTCAGCATGGACGTGGTGCGCGCCAAACTCTCGCAGACTGGTGCTGAAAACACCCTGATGGTGCTGGATTGCTGCCAGAACAGACCGGCGGGCCGTGCCGCTGGTGCCGAAGCGCTTACACGCGGAGAGGAAGGAACATTATCTGAAATGGCACGGGACATCCAGGCCGCACCGCGTAAAAAGACACGTCATACCATACCGACGGTGGCGGTGCTGAACTCATGCCGTGAGGGCCAGCGCGCCTATGAATGGGAGCAGCGTCGCCACGGCATATTCACCGCGCACCTCATCGACCGCATGTCGGAGGGCGCATCGAGCATCGCACATTTAGCCTCTTCGATTTTTGACCCGGTGACTCGAACCGCGATGGACCTGCACCGCCAGACGCAGACACCGTTTGTGGTGATCGAAGGCAAGGGCGACATTTCACTGCCGCTCATCAACGCAGGGAATTTTGCCCCGTCCGGCCGGAGCGGTATCGAACAGGACGGCGTCGCCACTGCTTCCGAGGACATGTCGCTGTCGTTACGGAGCAAGAAAGGAAGGGCCGCTGTTATAACTGTCCTGCTCGTTTTGCTTGTTATTGGAACTTATAGAGGGTACCGTTTCCATCTCAATAACTTGGAACAATCGAATTTATCTGAATCAGACAGGTCATCCGAAGTATTATCTGATGCGATTTCACGGCCGGAGCGGGAAAAAAAGGATGTTGCGGTGGACGATGACATGACTTCAGAAGAGACAGTTTTTCTGGAAACTGAACGGCAGCGTTCAGGTGCCGCTAACCAGCGTATGGAGGCGGAATCGGCTGTTGGTGCTGCGCGTTCGGCCGGGGCCGATGAGCACGCCGAAGACGAGTTATCAATTGCTTTAGACGCTATGGAAACCGCGGAAGGCTATTTTGAATCCGGCGATTTTATGCTCGCGGCCCAGTACTGGGACCAGACCAGCACGCTCGCCGAAGAAGCTGAGAAAAGCGTGAAAGACGCTGAGAAATTTCAGAGGTGGAAAGAAGCCCGACAGCAGCGTATTGATGACGGCAGCCCGCGCGTAATAATCCTGCCGTTCGATACCCGCGGCGAAACACCCGGGGATATTTATTCCGAAGCCCCGCGCAGATATCTGGAAAGACTTTTTGAAGATAAAAACTTTACTGTTCTTGATGACCGGGAAGTCAACCGTGCCTTGGATACCCTCGGAAATGATAGGTCGGACGGGATGCAGAGCATGGCCAGAATGATGAATGCGGATGTAATTATAAGCGGTTCTGTTCTTGAAATTAATGGCGTCGAACGACAAGCAAGCGCCGGAGATATACAGGTGCATACCCTCGTCATCGACGGTTCAATCAGAATTTGGTCGATTAATCCTGTGACGGGCGAAAGGATAATACAGCGGCGTTTTGAAGGCGGGAATGTGGAACGAACGGGTCCCCGTGTTATCGCTGATCGAGGCGTAGCGGGAAGGGCCGTATCGGCTATTTTAGAGGCATTAACTGAAGACGAGGAGTTTATCAGTAATCTGTTGCAGATTTCTTCACAATAACCTATTTTTTTGAGGGCTTTGCTTATGAAAGGCAAATCAATTGTTCAACTGTCGGAATTGAAAAGGTTCTTTTTCGGTATAATGTTTTCTGTTGCAATCGGTTTTTCAACTATCGGCTGTCAGTCGCTGGATACGATTCAGTCCGGTCTCAGTGGGGTGATGCATCGGGATCAGTTCAAAACCGGGCCCGATTTTCTTTCACTTGAAATACGGCGAATAGCTATCATCGCACAGGATGACAGTGGAGAAGTGAGTGACGGTGGCGTGCGAATGGTCGAAGATGTCTTTTCAGGCCATTTGACCGGAAAAGGTTATACACTTGCCGCACGGAGCGATACCTCGGCGGTTGAGGATGAAATCGGTCTGCAGAGAACGGAAATGACCGATGCTGAAGCTGCGGAAATCGGTAAAATTCTTCAGGTGGACGCTGTGCTCGTAGTATCTGTCACTCGCTTCAGCACGAGTAGAAGAAGAAGTGAAGGACGGTGGCTCTATAGCGCTGAAGGAACAATTGCCGCACGACTGATCGACTTGAATCGCGATATACTCGCTTCTGGTGTGCGTTCATCTGGTCCTATCTCAACATCATCCACCTCATGCAGGGGCGAGGCGGCTTTGCAGTCGATTGCCAGGGGACTGGCGAGGTCTTTTCCCGACCGGCCACAATAACATGCAGGTGATTAATTGATCAGGATGAAAAGAAATCCGCCAAGGAGCAGAAGCCAAAACCAGTCGAAATAACCGATCATGATAGCGTGCAGCAAGAGACGGAACCGGGCCTGGATTTAGCAGAAGTAGCTGCTGCTGAAGAAGAAGAACGACGCCGTCAGGCGGCGGAAGACATGGGCATCGTATGGGAGGAGATAGATGACCCGGCTTTCCAGGGTGAGATGAGCCGCTATCCCATTACTAACGAACAGTTCGCGCGATTTTTAATTCAGCACTCGCTGCCCGTAAGGAGAAAAAATAAAAAATGAATTGCCCAAAATGCCATAAAGAGTTGCCCGACGGTGCGAAGTTTTGCCAAGAGTGCGGGGTCAATGTCTTGTTTGTCTCCGGCCAGAGCGGTATCGAACAGGACGGCGGGGCCGCCGCGTCCGATGAAGGCCAGTCCATTCTGATGCACAGCATGATGAGCCAGGCGCAGGATGAGCCCGGCGCCGAAGGCGGCGGGATGGTTATCGACGAGCGCTATGAGGTCCAGAAAAAAATCGGCCAGGGCGGGTTCGCCGAGGTGTACCTGTGCCTTGACCAAAAGCTGAACCGCCCGGTCGCTATCAAGCGGCTGCTGTCCGAATTGCTGACCGGCCCGGAAGGCGAGCAGACCCTGCAGCGGTTCCAGCAGGAGGCCCAGAGCGTTGCGACGCTGACCCACCGCAACATCGTTCACGTCCACGACCAGGGCAGCGACGATCGGGGCCACTATATCGTGATGGAGTATGTCGACGGGGGCAGCCTGCAGGATTACCTGAAAGAGAAGGGTAAGCTCACGCCGGAGGAGGCGATCGAGATGGTGCGCGGGATCGGCAGCGGGCTGGCCTACGCGCACCGGCGCAAGCTGGTGCACCGCGACATCAAGCCGGCCAATATCCTTCTGCTTCGCGAGGGTGATGAACTGATCCCGAAGATCGTTGACTTCGGGCTGGCGCGCGCGGGCGTGAGCAGCGGCATGTCGATGAGCGGCTACGGCATGGGCACGATGCACTACATGCCGCCGGAGCAGAGCCGTGATGCGAAGGGCGTGGATCATACGGCGGATATCTATGCACTGGGCAAGGTGTTCTACGAGCTGCTGACGGGTCAGCTGCCGGATGCGCTCGACCCGTCGGAAATCCCGCCCCCGCCGGGCCTCTCGGAAGTAATCTTCCGCTGCACGAAGCCGAAGCCGGAGGACCGGTATTTCAGCGTGGATTACATGTTCAGCGCACTGGACAAACTGGATGGCCAGCTCGAGCCGGAAAAGGCAGCAGTCCGGCCGCCCGAGCGCAAGAAAGAGCCTCGCCCGGGCGAGGAGAATACGGTGGAACTGCCGGGTGGCGTGGAATTGATACTGTGCTGGTGCCCGGCCACCACGAGCACGGCGTGGAAAGAGATATCCGGCGGCGACGACTTCTTCTTGATGGGCCTTCCGGAGGGGGTTTTAGGCCTTTTTATCTGTTCAAAATGTTATAAAAAGAAGATATCACTATCAAATTTAATATTACAGTATCATACGGTTCAGCTGACGAAAGGATTTTGGATGGGTAAGTATCCGTTGACAAAGCAACAGTGGGAGGCGGTTGCAGGGAGGGATCCGAGTGTATCCAAAGAAAGCGGCCCGTATGCTCCGGTTGAAGAGGTGAGCTGGGACGATATTCATGAATGGCTGGTCGAAGCCAACCGGGATTTCTCAGGCAGAGGTCTTCGACTGCCGACTGAGGCAGAGTGGGAATACGCTTGCCGGGCTGGCACGAATACCTTGCTCAATAGCGGAGAAAATATCACAACCGATGTTGGTCCATGCCCCCAGCTTGACAGGTTAGGGTGGTATAAGGAAAACAGCGGTTACAAGACTCATCCAGTGGGTGAACTTATGCCTAATACTTGGGGTATCTATGATATGCATGGGAATGTATGGGAATGGTGTCAGGACTGGTTCGACTTTTATTCACAGGGCTTGGCAACCGACCCGACAGGGCCGGTTGGCGGAGATGACCGTGTTATTCGCGGGGGGGGCTGGGGCGATAACCCCTGGGAGTGTCAGTCTACTTTCCGCAGACCCGAAACGCCAAGCTACCGGAGTCCCCTCCTCGGTTTTCGTGTCGTCATGGACTTTCAGTAACCCTTTTTACTTTGCTCTTTTTTCCTTTATATTGAACGGCAAAAATGCGGATTGAATGTGTTTTGTAAATAAATGATATTGATATGACCAACCAAAACGCATGTCAGATAGTTTTTTGTTCGTGAATTTCGCCGTTACATGCATGAGGTGGAGACATGCCGAATAAAACAAAAACAATGCTGCACTGTCTGGTGTGCGGGGGAGATGTCTCTGCATGGCCCTTGTGCAAAGAATGCGGGTTCCGCCACCGGGTCATTCCGGAGGATGAGCCGGAAGAGCTGGAGTCCTATAAACTCGACATCAGAAACGCCAAACAGGAATGGCAGCAATGCCTGCGGGAAAATAACGAATCCGCACCGGCTGACTCGGGAATTTCGCAACCGAAACAGCACGCCATACCCGATCCGAAAGACCACGGTCCCGACAAACCGACCTGCCGGACGGAAGAAGGTCCCCCGAAAACCAATCTCCATTTGCATTACCGCCACCCCGGATATGTCAGGGAGGTATGCACACGATTGCCGGAATGGGTCGATCTGCTCATCACCCTCGGGGACACCTACGTACTGGTCTGCCGCAGGGATGATATTCCGGACCTGTTCGCTTCAGGCCTTATCGAGTCCACCGTGTTTGAGCGGGGCGAAAGGAGGTTCAAACTCTCGGTCTGCGCGCTGCTGCTCGAAAACCGCAGGGGCATCTTTGACGCCGTCCTCAATGATTATGAACTCTATGTGGACGATCCCTTTGAATCGGTCTTAATCCGCTGTCTGGAAAGTGACTCGAAGGAACAGATGCGCGAACATATTGAGCAGATGCATGAGGGCAAAGGCGCCTTCTCTCCTATGATTGAGGCGATCGGTTTCAATAACCTGACATCCTTTGCCGCCATGAGCTTTCGCCTCCTCGGCTGCACGGAGTTTGCAGAAATCAACCTCAGGACGGCGATGGAAACGTGCCGTAGCGCCCAACAGTACGCCATCTGTTCGGTGCTCTGGAAACGGCTCCTTGACGACGACACGCAGGCGGCATTGGCATTGATTGACGCCGAAAAGAATGCCGGGAGTAACTCATCGGAATGGCTGGTGTGCGCGCGGGCATGGCTCTGTCTGTTTGGCAACGGAAAGGAAGCCGAGCGATGCCGGAATAAAGCCGTTGAATGTGCCGATGGTTCCGAAGATGCCGATGTTCTCATCTCCGCCATGGCGTGGATGCTGCTCTTTAACGACAGCCGCCGGGCACGACGCTGTCTGGAGCAGGCGCATGCCGCCGGCGGCCGCTCAACGTCGGAATTGAGAGTGATGGCCGAAATGTGGGTGGGACTTTTCAAAGATCATGATCGGGCACGGCAGTGTATCGAAGAGTCCGCTCATATGGGGGCCGAGTTAGATGACCTGGCGCAGTGCGCTGCGCTGTGTATCGATCTGTTCAACGATACAAGCATGGCGGCCCAGGTCCTTCAGAAAGCGGAAAGGGAAATCACCGACACCGGCGGGCTGCTGTCGCTGGCCGTCATATGGGAAAATCTGCTCGGGTTGCAGGAGCCGATAAGGCGGTGTCTGGAGCAGGCGGGAGAGCGGGCCGAAAACCTGAACGACTGGCATATGATCGCCGAGGCCTGGGATGACCTCCTCAACGCTGAAAACGGCGTGAGATGCGCTCTCGAAAAGATGAAATCCTGCGCGGACGACGTCGCTGACTGGACATGCATCGCCGCTGCGGAGAAAAAACTGCTCAACGACGAGAGATCGGCTATGGAATCGATGGATAAGGCGGAGAGGATGGCTGAGACGACGGCTGATTGCCTGAGCTGGGCAAAAGTTTGGCGCGAAGAGTTCGAAGTTTTGGATGATTATTCCTGGTTTGCTCACAAAAAGCGTGAAACAACCCGGATCGATGAGGCGGTTCGCCGTGCCGAGACGGCTTCCGACTGGATCGCCTGCGCGATGATGCGCTCGAAGTCGGGTGAAAATGAAAAGGGCTGGGCCTGTCTTTCCGCCGCCACCAATTCCGCGTCCGGGTTTTCTGAATGGTACAGGTGTGCCGGTCTGTGGATATACCTTTTCGGGGAAAAAGAAAAAGCCCGGCAATGCCTTGAAGCGGCTGTCGGGTGCGTCGATAATTATGACGACTGGATGCGCTGTCATACTTCCTGGATGGATTTTCTGCAAAATACAGAAGAAGCGGACCGATGCCTGTTAAAAACAAATTGTCTTGCCTATCCGCCGTCTGATCTGGAAGAATGCCGCAGCGCCTGGAAACACATGTTTTCTGAAAGACAAGCCCCTTTGAAGTGCATGCTGGAAATGGAGAAAACGGCCCGGGACGCTCAGGACTATGTTAATTATGCGGCGTGGTGGAAGACACTTTTCAACAACGGAAACGCGTCCCGGCGGTGCCTGGTCGAGGCCGTGAAGTATGCCGGCAACTTGCAGGACTGGATCGCGTGCGCAAAGTGCTGGGGGCGGATGCTGAATGAACCCGAAAGAGCCGAACGCTGCCTGCAGGAAGCGAAAAAATACGTGCAAACACCGCAGGAAAAGGAATTCTATACCGCCGAACGGGAGGCGCTGTGCGGCCGGGCGGAAACAATTGTGTGAAAAACTTTCGTGCTGCCTCAACTTTGTGGATAAAATGGCAATTGAAAAAACGACCGCGTCCCTTTGGGGCGCCATGTTCTGTTTGTCATCTTCCCCCTGGTTAAAACCAGGGTTGCCTTATTTTGCCCTGTTTGGTCGAGATATGAGGCATGGCCCCGAACGGGGCCAAGTCTGGCAGCCTCGGGTTTCAAACCCGAGGTCATGGTCCAAACGTATTGTGCGCCCTGAAAGGGCGCGGTTGATCGTTGGATGTTTGCAGCAAGGTAGGCTTTCAGATAGGGTTTTAGGAATAAAAAAACAATCAATTCAAACAGGAGGCTAAAATATGGCGGATAATGACAGATGTCTGATATGTGAGGCGCCGCTTTCGGGGCAAAGCAAGTGCAGCGTATGCCTGTTTCAGCACAAAGTGCTGGCGTCGGAGGCGGGCAGGGCGGCGGACACTTACCGCGCGAAGGTGGAGCAGTTAGGCCCCAATGCCTGGGATCTTTATGATATGCATGGAAACGTGTGGGAATGGTGCCGGGATTGATATGGTAATTATCCACCGGGTGTGTTGACTGACCCGGCTGGTCCAAATTCAGGGGAAGAGCGTATTCTGCGCGGTGGTGCCTGGCATAACTCTCCCTGGGTTTGCCGTTCGGCTTTACGCTATCATAATGAAACAGATTGCCGGCTCAGCAATCTCGGCTTTCGTGTTGTGCTGGACTTGAAATCTGTATAATGGAGCATTGATGCTGAATGATGAATATATAGAAAACTCTAAACCTTCTGAAAAATGGACATAGACATGGATAACAATATAAATAAGAACAGTTCATCACTTGGGGAATCGGTGATTGCAAGTAAAAAGAGTTTGGTCAAAAGATTGTCCAATGTTGCTCTGGTTTTCTTATGTGCCATGGCCCTGCTGTATTTCAGTGCGGAGCAGTTGATCTACGCACGAATACGTTCCAAACTCAGGAGCGTTTATAATGACGATAATTATGCCGTGTTGCGCTTGCATATAGGTGGAGAAAGGCATAATAACCCCCGACTCTGGAGGATGCTTTATTGGGTTTATCGGTATAACTTTACTGGTGACTATGAACCGATGGGCAGTGCGGGCATAACAGGCAAACAGCATTATATGACTTTTCTGGTCAGCGACAATGATATAATCAGAAGCGCGCACTGGTCATTCCGCCAATTCCGGCTGGTATTTGACGAGTATACTTTTCGTTCGGCCATCATCGACAATGTGCGTAATTCGATTCGTCATCTATACCGTTATGAAAAAAACGAAAGAGAGCGGCGTAACGGAATATGGTTCTGCGGTGAGAAATTTAACCATTCTGAGATACGTTTTTATTTTCGTTAGTATAAATGTTTTGAATCGCAGCGACGACGAAACCAGCGGGGGAACTCTACTTTTCAGGGTTTAAAGAATAAGATTGCCCTAACCTGGCATAACAGTCGGAACTTGAAGAAACTGTACGACTGTATTTCCTAAGCCTGCTGCTATAGAAAATAAAATTCTTCTATTGCAGCATAGGGCATGTAAGGATAAGTGACATATTTCAATTGAATATCTCTGGGACTGGGAGAAACCGAACGATGGGTAAGTCAAAAAATGGCTTAATATTTACTTTTTGTGTGATAATTTTTGCAGGCTGGGGCATTTCCCATTTGTTTATGTGAGCGAAAAAACAAAAGAGGGTGAGGCAGCGGCAACATTCGGTTACCGCTATATTGCCACGACGGCATCGGGGATACACGTTTTGTTGACTTCCGGTTCCGGGGCAGGTTCGGGGAGATTCGAGAGTCTCAAGCTATTAAATTTGGAGCAGGGGGAGGGGCTTTCGACTGATCGGGACAACTTGATGATTGAGCCGAAAAAGGAAAGAATATTGCTCTGCAAAATGGGCGAGATTAATTTGGGTGACAGGTGGTGGAAAATGTATTGAGGAGCAAGTTTTTGGACCATTCTTGAAGAATTAGAAACAGTCAACGATAGTTTGTCCTCAATTGCCGAACAAGACGCCCCAGCAACGGGAGGCGATGCGGCCTTTCAGTGATAATGATCGGTCGTTCATTTTGAAAATGTCAATAATTATTTTTCAACGTCCTTTCAGGCAATTCTTTCTAAAGGGAAAGACCGGTTGAGTAGATACCAAAATTGCTTAATGAGGGACGGCGTTATGCTTTCATTTCACAATGGGTCAAATCTTCTGTATAATCAAGCCAAATATGTGTTTTTAATAAGAACTGTATTGAATAACTTTATTATAAAGTATGGGATTATGTTTTGCTAATTGGCATAGCATTAAAGCATTGCTACCCCTTTTGACGGCGACCGGAATCTGCTTGAGCGGACGAAGTTCAGACCGAGGTTCATTCTTTGTTGAATGACGTTAATCACTTTTGATATGGTAAGTAAATGTCGTTTCTGAGTGTCATTTACGCATGGGTGAGGATTCGATGCGACTTTTTTCGTGCCCCGCAGTATATTTAGTAAATCCTCGGTGAGTTCCTTCAACTCATCTCCACCGTCACAGGGTATGTTGGATATGAATTGACGGGGTCTCTGCATATTTTCTTATATTGTGCATTACGTTGATGTTGTTGTAGAAATTGATAAAAATAATGAAAGAAAAGGGCTCGTCTCTGCGTCTGAAACATTAGCTATCATGTTTTTTCTGCACTGGGAGAGTGAAAATGCGTACTCGTGATATAGACCTTAACATCAATTCGGACAACAGCGTTTTGCTGCCGGGCAATGTGCATTATGACTTTGAAAGAAACCACGCGCTGCTGATAGGAACCAATTATCGTCGCTCCGGCTCTTCCCGTGATCATTCGCCAAGCCCGCTGGAATGTGCGGAAAAAGATGCAAAAACCGTTGGCCAACACCTTATTGATCACCTTGAATTCCCGGAAAAAAACGTTGATTACCGGTTGGGTTCTCATGCCTGCAGAAATGAAATCCTTGGCCGTATTGATCGGTATGGGGACGAACTTGATGACGACGACAACCTTGTTGTCTATTATGCAGGTCATGCTGATAATAACAGACGAAAAGGCGGTTCGGGATTTTTGCTGCCCTACGATCCGGAGGGACTCTACAACTATGCTTCAAGAATTTCCTTTAGGGAACTTCTGGGTGAATTCCTCGGTGGGATTAATGCCAGGCATATTCTCGTCATGCTGGACTGCTGTTATGCCGGAAAGGCACTGTCCGCACAAAGGAGCTCGCAAGATGCAGTGCCACAAACTTTCAAAAGCCCTTCCAGATATATCCTGACCAGCGGAGCCGACCATCCCGTCCCCGACAGGGAAAGAGATACCCATCATAGCCCTTTTGCAAACCGCATACTCGAATACCTGGGCAAACGCGAAAATGCCGACCCTGTTTTTTGCACCAAAGAATTAGAAGGTTATCTGAAGCGTTCACTCTCCTCTTGTCGCGCCGGTTATTTCGGCTCTCCCGATCTATGCTGTGGAGATTACTGGTTTGTGCGGAGCCGGGAATACAGGCGTAAGATGCTTGAGAGGGAACGGGAGGCACAAGCTCAACGGCAGGCGGAATGTGAACGAAAACGTTTGGAAGACAAGTTCAGGACGATGTGCAGCACGTTAGAGAATGTAAAGCTGGAAACCTTTGGTTATTATGCGGGGGTGATCGAAAATTCCACGGATTGGGATCAGCCGGAACTTAAAGAGTTGCGAACAATTATTGACGATTGGGAGAATGGGCGAATACCGGAGCGCTACATGGAGCGGGTCTTAAATCCAAGATATTTTGAGGATTTTAAGCCCCCGGTCACAGGTGGGAAACCAGCTGACGATCCCGGAGGGGATAAACCTAAGGCGCCGGTACCCCCCATTCAGCCGAAATGGAAGAAATTTGGGCAAAAAGAAGAGGCAGGAGTCGTTTTGGATGCTTTTCGGATCAGTATCGAACCTGTCTCTTACGATCAGTTTATGAAATTCAAAAATTCGCCGTGGTATAATTGCCCGGAGGATGATTCCAATGAGGTGCAGAGCATCTGGAAGAGTTTGTGGACAGAAAACGGAGTCATTTGGCACAGAACAGGTGAAACGGGAAATATGAAGCATTCAGACTGTACAGGTTACATTTCCGGAGTCAGTTGGTTTGAAGCTGTCGCTTTTTGCAACTGGCTGAGCTGGAGGGAGAACCAGAATGTTGTTTTTTATGAACGGTTGGACGGTTGTCCACAACAATGGACGGGTTTTCGTCTGCCGCTGCTTTTTGAGATTGAAACGGCCTGTTGTGAGGATGCGATGCGGGTCGTGCCGAAAGCCCCCTGGGAGTGGACGGCCGATGTTTACCGCAAGGATCCTTATCTTTGGTGCAAAACGGCTGAACAAGGAGCCTTTGCTGCGTCGAATGTGTTCTCCGAAGATAAGCGGACGCAGTTCAACACCTACGGCAGCGCCCCCCAAAGACGTCGTGAGATACTGTCAAATGTTGTGGATGGGCTTCCTTTCAAGCGCATCCATCA
>JAGYMJ010000169.1 GCA_018400625.1 Planctomycetota bacterium | reverse complement strand
GGCCATTGACCAATTCAGCCCGAACGTCGCCATTTCCATCAACAACATGGGGCGGCCCCGGTTTAACGATCCGGATTACTGGCAAAGGTATATGGACCTGGTCGATGCCTGGACGGAAAAGCTGGCGCCGAACCGCCTGATACGCGTGGAGAATACACGCTACGGCGCCCGGCCGTTCCCGGTGATTCACCCCCGGAGTATCGCCAAAGATTTGCACGCCATGAAGGGACGTTCTTTGGGCGAACGCAATGAACTGCGCAACGAACGGGACCTGCCCGGCGCCACGCATCTGAACCTGTACGTGATGGGCCGCTATTACTGGGATGCGGATCAGGATATCGAGGAACTGCTCGATGAGTATTACAACCTGTTCTACGGCCCGGCCGCCAAGAAGATGAAAGCGGCGTTTGATTTCGCAGAGGCCCACAACAACACGCGTGAAGGCCGGCGAGTAGGTATGGGGCATGAGGAGGGGAGCGTCTTTCTTGAAAAACTTCTCGCTGCCAGGAAAACACTGGGGGAAGAAGATACAACATACAGAAAACGCATCGATCTCCTTTTCACCGAAATGGTTCCCGGCGCAGACAACATCGACTCGAAAGCTCTGGTTCCCCACATAAGAACTTATATCCAGGATTTACGCCGTCGGAGTGCTGCAATAGCGCGGCGCAAAGACGCACCGGGGTATCGCTGGTGGGACCTCGGCAATCGAAAATGGGCCGAGGCACGAAGTGGTTTTGAAATTGATGGGATATTGGATGAAGCGTTCTGGAGCAATTCGCAGGGCTTGTCATCGGGGAACGAACGCGTGTCAATTTTGTTCGGATGGCAGGGTGCGCTTTTCATCGGTATCCGCTGCAATATCGATTCGGAGCAAGATTTGAAGATCATAACGGACGAGGACGGCGACCCGGAGATTCTTAACGGTGAACATGTCGAGATTCTCCTCGAAACCGACGCCCATTCCTTTTACCAGATTGTTATTAACCCGGCCGGCGCGCTGCTTTCACGCGATCTTTCGCCGGACGGCGAAGCCGGGGCCTGGACTTCTCAGGCGGAGGTGGGAACCCATACTGGGGAGGGTTATTGGGGGGCGGAAATCAAAATACCGGTATCGAGGGACGGCGGCGATCCCCTCCATCAGGTCATCTATCATGAGGGGCCATCCACCCCCTCCCCCTGGCATTTCAACATTATCCGGCACAGGTTTGTGAACGGGGAAGAACAGGTATCCGCCTTTGTAATGCCGGATGATGGTGATTTTCATGATCCATCAACCTTCGGACGCCTGTTCCGGTGATTTATTCACTGATCATCCATAGACCGCTTAATCGTAAGTCCTCAGTGAACCACGTAGCATCCCCACCGTGCTCTGTGCCGGTGGGGATGAGGCAAACGGGGTTTACTGAATATTTACGATGTCCGGCATGATACCTGCGCAAAAACAGCAGGTGAGATATAAACATAAATAAAAGCTCGAGATAAGATATGAAACCCGAGGAAAAAGCGCGCGAACATATCGATCATCTCCTTCACCAGGCAGGATGGCAGATACAGGATATTGTCGACCTGAATCTCTCGGCGTCCCGGGGTGTAGCTGTCCGTGAAGTGCCCCTGAAAAACGGATTTGCCGACTACCTGCTCTTCGTCGAAAAAAAGCCCGTCGGGGTGGTCGAGGCCAAATCCGAAGGCACAACCCTCAGCGGCGCCGCGGAACAGTCAGAGAAATACGCCACCGGCATCCCCGACAACCTCCCCACTATCGAAGAACCGCTCCCGTTCGTTTATGAAAGCACCGGCGTCGAAACATACTTTCGTGACCACAGAGACCCGCAGCCGCGGTCGAGAAACGTCTTCGCCTTCCACCGGCCGGAAACACTGAAAAACCGGCTGCTCGAAGATGGATCACTCCGCGCCCGGCTGCACAATCTGCCGCCGCTCGAAACAAAAAATCTGCGTGAGTGCCAGACCAGGGCCATTGTCAACCTCGAAAAGTCACTGACTGCGGATAAGCCCAAGGCCCTTATCCAAATGGCGACCGGCAGCGGAAAAACTTTCATGGCCGTGACCTGCGCCTATCGACTGATAAAATTTGCCGGGGCCCGGCGCATACTCTTCCTCGTCGACAGAAATAATCTGGGACGCCAGACGAAGCGCGAGTTCACCCAGTATGTCACTCCGGACGACGGCCGAAAGCTCTCCGAACTCTACAATATCCAGCATCTGAACTCCAACGTGCTGGACCCTGTCAGCAAGGTCTGCATCTCCACCATCCAGAGGATTTATTCCATGCTGAAAGGAGAACCCGAACTGGACAGCGAGCTGGAAGAATTTTCTTCCTTTGAATACGGCCCTGAAGGTTCCGCCCCGCGTGAGATCGCCTATAACCCGGATATTCCGATAGAAACATTTGACGTTATTATCACCGACGAATGCCACCGCTCCATCTATAACCTCTGGCGACAGGTGCTGGAATACTTCGACGCCTTCACCATCGGCCTGACAGCAACGCCGTCCAAACAGACCTTCGGCTTCTTCAACCAGAACCTGGTCTCCGAATACAACCACGAAAGGGCCGTCGCCGATGCCGTCAATGTGGGCTACGAAGTGTACCGGATCAAAACCAAAATCACCGACCAGGGGAGCAAAGTCGATGCCGGGTATTACGTGGACAAAAGGGATAAACTGTCGCGCGAGAAAAGATGGGAACAACTTGACGAGGATATGGAATACAGCCCCGGCCAACTGGACAGGGATGTGGTCGCGCCCGACCAGATACGAACGATCATAAAAACTTTCAAAGAAAAGCTCTTCAGCGAAATATTCCCCGGCAGAAAAGAGGTCCCGAAAACCCTCATCTTCGCCAAAGAAGACTCACATGCCGAGGATATAGTCCATATCGTGCGCGAGGAGTTCGGGAAAGGGAACGATTTCTGCAAGAAGATAACCTATCGCTCGCAGGGTTTAAAACCGGAAGAGTTGATAGCGAGCTTCCGCAACTCCTATAACCCCCGCATCGCCGTGTCGGTGGATATGATCTCGACCGGTACAGATATCAAACCGCTGGAATGCCTGCTGTTTATGCGGAATATCAAGTCCAGAGTCTATTTCGAGCAAATGAAGGGCCGGGGCACGAGAACGATTTCTGAAACGGACCTGAATTCAGTCACCCCGGACGCCACGCACAAGACACATTTCGTCATCGTCGATGCCGTGGGTGTATGCGAAAATGACAAGACCGATTCCCGCCCCCTGGAACGAAAGAAACATGTCCCGCTGGAAAAACTTCTCACTTCCGTCGCGATGGGCGACAGGGAGACCGACACATTGACAACCCTTGCCGGTCGGCTGGCAAAGATTGAGCGCGGGGCCGACAGGGACGATATAAACAGGATCGAGAAAGAAGCGGGCGGACGCTCCGTCAGTCATATGGTCAACTCGCTGCTCGACGCCGTTGATCCCGATACACGACGGGAGACAGCCAAAGAAGAATTCGGCACAGATGCACCAACAGACCGACAGATCGAAGAAGCTGCGCAGCAACTGGCCGAGAAGGCATGTGAACCGTTCGATAGCCCGCAGCTCCGGTATGAACTGGAGGACGTCAGGAGAAAAAACGAGCAAACCATCGATACGGTCAGCCAGGACGCCGTGTTGCAGGCGGGATTCGACGAGCAGGCGAAAGACGATGCCAGGACGATTGTAGACAGCTTCAAGGCGTTTATCGAAGAGAACCGGGACGAGCTGACTGCGCTTCAGATCATCTACAACAGGCCCTACAGCCGCCGCGGGCTCACCTACGAGAACATCCGGGAGCTGGCCGATGCCATAACAAAACCCCCGTACCGGCTCAACACCGAGCAAGTCTGGAACGCTTACCGGCAGCTCGAACGCACCCGGGTCAAAGGGGCCGGACCGCAGAAGCTGCTCACGAATATCGTGTCACTGCTGCGTTTCGCCGTGGGCGAATCCGACGTGCTCGAACCGTTCCCCGAGACCGTCGAGCGGCGATTCGCATGGTGGGTTCAGGACCAGAAAGCGGCGGGCCGCGAGTTCAGCGAAGAGCAGCTCCGGTGGCTGGAGATGATCAAAGACCACATCGCGGCCAGCCTGGCTATTGAGCCGGAGGATTTTGAAAACACGCCATTCTACCAAAAAGGCGGCCCCGTTCGGGCACATCAACTGTTCGGTGAGGAATTGAACGATATACTCGGAGAACTGAACGATACGCTGGCGGCGTAATAGGACCGCGTCGGCGATAAAGATGATGGGAGAGAAAACATATGAGCTACAAAACAAAAAAACCGGAAACAGATGAGGTCAGGCAGATTATAGAGAGTACCCTCAAGCGCTTCGGTGTAAAGCCCGTTCGGATCATTCTCTTTGGGTCCAGGGCGACCGGTGAACCCGATGAACAAAGCGATTGGCACTTTCTGATCGTGGTCGGACGGGAGATGTCGCGGGAGGAAAAAAGGGACGCAGCCCACGCCGTGCGAAAGGAACTCGCCCTCCACCATATACCGTCCGATGTGATAGTCAGAACAGAAAAGGAGGTGGAAGAGCGAAAGGATGTCATCGGCAGCGTCATAAAAAGCGCCATTGGTGAGGGGGTGGTGGTATGATCGAACCGGAAATCAAGAAGTTGATAGCCAGCAAAATGGACGATGGTGAAGATGAGGTGAAAGTGTGAGCAATAAAACGGTCAAACAGACTGAACTGCCTGAGGGTTGGGTGGGGGGATATTTAAAAGATGTTTTAAATTATATCCAACCCACCAAATACATAGTAAAATCGACCGATTATAAAGATAGTTATAAGACCCCCGTCCTAACAGCTGGAAAGTCCTTTATCAAAGGTTATACAAACGAAAAAGATAGTATTTTCCAAAATCTTCCAGTTATCATATTCGACGATTTCACAACGGCTACACAATTCGTAGATTTCCCGTTTAAAGTTAAATCGTCTGCTATGAAGATTCTCATCCCCGCATCCGACTTGGTTAATGTGAAATTTGTATTCTATTTCATGCAGACAATTCGAGAAAATACTGATACTCACAAACGTTACTGGATTTCAATCTTTTCTCAACTTCCAATAAAAATACCCCCAATGCCCGAACAACATCGAATCGTCGACAAAATCGAGGAGCTTTTTACGAAGCTTGATGCAGGGGTTGAGGCGCTGGAGAGGGTGAGAAAGCTTCTGGGCCAATATCGCCGCTCGGTGCTGAAAGCGGCTTTCGAGGGGAAATTGACCCGGAATTGGCGGGAGAGCGAACGGGCCGATCCGGAATCCGAACTCCGGAAAGAATCGGCCGCGGACTTGCTGGAGAAAATAAGGGCGGAACGGGAAAAGAACGGTAAAAAAGTGAAGGATACATCGCCGGTTGACACCTCGGAACTGCCGGAATTGCCAAAAGGGTGGGTATGGGCTAAAATAAGTTCCATAGGAGATATATCCACGGGTACAACCCCAAAGAAAAGCATATCGGAATATTATGGAGATACTTATCCTTTCTATAAACCTTCTGATCTTGACGCAGGGTATCATACCAAATCTTCTCTTGACGGCTTATCTGAGCAAGGGATAAAAAATGCCCGAAAGTTACCTCCCAAAAGTATTTTAATAACTTGTATAGGCGCAACTATTGGGAAAACAGGCCTGAGTAGATATGAAGGGGCCACTAATCAACAGATTAATGCAATTACCCCATACAAATCAATAATTCCAGAATTGGTTTATTTTATGTGTATCTCTCCTTTTTTTCAGAAAAGCATTAAAAAAAATGCCTCTTCAACAACATTGCCAATACTTAATAAAACTAAGTTTTCCAACCTGCTTATTCCGATTCCACCATCCGCTGAACAACGGGAAATCGTCCAGGAAATCGAACGCCGTTTTTCGATCGCCGATCATGTCGAAAAGTCCATCGAGGAGGGAATCAAAAAATCGGACGCACTGCGGCGCAGCATACTGAAAAAAGCTTTCGAGGGTAAACTGGTTCCCCAGGACCCGAGCGACGAACCCGCCGATAAACTCCTCGAACGTATCAAAAACGAAAAAGAGGTGATTAAAGCATCATGAACGAATCAGCATCTATAGTGCAAAAATTATGGAACTACTGCAACGTGCTGCGTGATGAGGGCATCAGCTACGGTGACTACGTGGAGCAGCTCACCTACCTGCTGTTTTTGAAAATGGCCGATGAACAGATCAGGCCGCCCTTCAAAAAAGGCCCTATTGTACCAAAAGGTCTGGACTGGCCCAGCCTTCTCGAAAAGGACGGCGATGATCTGGAAGTCCATTACCGGCATATTCTCGAAAAGCTGGGAAAGGATGACGGGCTGCTCGGGGTGATCTTCAAAAAAGCGCAGAACAGAATACAGGACCCCGCCAAGCTGAGGCGGCTGATCGAGATGATCAACGCCGAAACCTGGCTCGGGCTCGATGTGGATGTCAAGGGCGATATTTACGAGGGACTGCTGCAGAAGAACGCCGAAGATGTCAAGAGCGGCGCGGGACAGTACTTCACCCCCAGGCCGCTCATTAACGCCATGGTGGAGGTGATGCGGCCCGCGCCCGGGACGACCGTCTGCGATCCGGCATGCGGCACCGGCGGGTTCCTGCTGTCCGCCCACAGCTACATCTCATCGAATTACAGACTGGATAAAGAACAGAAAAAGGCACTGAAAAAAGAAACGTTTTATGGGACGGATATCGTGGACAGCGTGGCCAGGCTGTGTGTGATGAACCTGTATCTCCACGGCATAGGCGGCGACGAACCGCCGATCGATGTGCGTGATGCACTGGCTTCCGATCCGGGCGACCGCTACGATATGGTGCTCACCAATCCGCCGTTCGGGAAAAAGAGCAGCATCACCATCATCAACGGCGAGGGCAAGGCCGAGAAGGAGAGCCTGACGTACGAGCGTGAAGATTTCTGGGCCACATCCTCGAACAAGCAGCTCAACTTCCTGCAGCATGTGAGGACCCTGCTGAAGATCAACGGCGGCGCCGCCATTGTTGTTCCCGACAACGTGCTTTTTGAAGGAGGTGCGGGGGAGACGGTGCGACGCAAATTACTGCATGAATGCGATGTTCACACCCTGTTGCGCCTGCCGACCGGCATATTCTACGCCCAGGGCGTCAAGGCGAACGTGCTGTTCTTTGACAAAAAACCGGCGAGTGAAAACCCCTGGACGGAAAAGCTCTGGGTGTATGATCTGAGAACGAACCAGCATTTCACGCTGAAACAGAACCCGATGCGCGCGGAGCATCTGAAGGATTTCATTGAATGCTACAATCCCGAAAACCGCCACAACCGGAAGGAGACTGAGGAGTTCAGGTCATTCGATTACGACGAGCTGATCCAGCGCGACAA
>JAGYMJ010000168.1 GCA_018400625.1 Planctomycetota bacterium | reverse complement strand
TCTTCCCCCACGGCGGACTGGCCTCGGCTCGGATCTTGACCGATTTTCATGGAGGGAATCTAACAGAAACACAGGGGGAAACGCACTTTTTTTCTCCCCTCTTTTTCTCGGTAGGCGCAGAGGATACAGGATATCGGAACAATACACCCGGCGCCGCTGCGCCTCCGTGCGAAGAAAGAACGGGATTTCTGAATGGAGTTTTTGGTGGAGCGGAGCACGCCGTCCAGGTGGACACCCATGACTGGAGCCTCTGGACACGGCGGTCTCCGCCGTTGCCTCTTCTGTTCCGGCGGAGCACGCCGGCATTGTTTCGGGCAGCCAAAATTAGAATTGCTCACTTATCTTGATTCCCTCTTGCATCCACCGGCGAATAAGTCTACCCTCTTCTTCGGTCATGCGTTTGCAAGCCATAGCTCTCCTTCATTTGTCAAACTGAATGAAGCGTTCAGCTTCTCGCATGACTTTTTCAATCTATCAAAGTGTTGCAATAGCTACGCGCGCACGGGTAAGAGGTGGAATATGCGACGAATGTTGATGATTTGGCTTATGGCAGCATGTCTGCCGGATGTTGACGCGCTGGCGGAACCGCCAGCCGGCACCCGGATTGTCTATCCCGTGGATGAGGCCATCATGGTCTACGTACCGGGCGGCGAATTCATCATGGGTATCGATAAGGCCGATGGAGATACGATCGCCGCGCATCTGGGATTCAAGGACGCATCCGCCATCTGGGCGTTGGAGGCTTATCCCAAACGGACGGTCGTTCTGCCCGGCTTTTTTATCGATGAGTGTGAGGTTACCGTTGAACGCTGGCAGAACTATATCAAGGCGACGGGGGTCGTGTTGAAGTCCAGAGAAACTTCACGCCACTTCGACAATCCCGCGGCCCGGCAATTTCCAGCCGGCGAGATTCTCTGGGAAGATGCCGGGAAATACGCGGCATGGGCCGGCAAAGCCCTGCCCACCGAAGCTCAATGGGAAAAGGCCGCACGCGGAACGGATGGACGGTTTTTTCCCTGGGGGAACGACCCGCCCTCGGTGGAACACGGACACTTCGGTCAAAAAGGGAAAAGGCCTGGGTTGTATGTGCCGGTGGGCCGTTATCCCAAGGGCGCTTCGCCATACGGTGCGTTGGACATGCTGGGGAACCAGTACGAGTGGACGGCGGACCGGAAAAAACTCTATCCCGGCCATCAGCTGGATCCGGATGATCCCCAAACGGAAAAGGTGAAACAATATTGTGACGGATCGTCGGTGGTTCTGCGTGGTGGATCCTGGTATCACGGCTGGATCAGTTTTTATGGGGCCAAGCGCTTTGGCCTCAACCCGGACGAGACGTATTACCACGTCGGATTTCGAACGGTCTGGATACCGCCAGCCGGCTATTTTGAATCACCCGAATTTGAGAAATCGCGCGCCGCCGCAGTTCGTTGATCAGATCCAGCGTGAAGGCCCTGTGTTTCCTTTGGGGATCGCGCCATTCGGGTGGCAGGATCACATTGGGTTTTCCCGTCCAGCCATATGCATGGACTGCCGCCAGATGAAGCATCTCTGTAAGCGTTCACAGTTCACGGTTCAGGGTTGCAGAAAAGAGGGGAATTATAATGAAGATTGAGCGTTTTGGTAACTACTCGATCAAAATTTAACGGCCGCACAATACTGTGCGGCCCTACCCCTGAACACTTTCAGCGAAGCTGGCTAGGTTTAAAGGAAGTCCTCAGAATTTAGGCTTCGCTTTCCGGATGATTGAGATCTCAAGCGCGTCATCCCGGCGCTCAACCGTTATGCTGTCGCTCATCATGGCCACCAGCGCAAGCTCGCTACTGTTCTCTATTTCGCCGGTAAGCTGCCAATAGTAATTTTCCAGCTCCGCGTTGCGCTTAACCTTCAACTTCTTCTTCATCGCCTCAAGCTCGTCCACAGATATCTCAACATCGTGAAAGAGGAACGACATTGTCGAGTAGACATAATATGATCTCCTTCATTTAGGTTTTGTTTGTATTCCCTGTTTTCTCCGCCCTTTCGGTTTGCG
>JAGYMJ010000167.1 GCA_018400625.1 Planctomycetota bacterium | reverse complement strand
AGAGAGATTATCGGAGAAATTGGAAAAGAGATAGAACGGTTGAAAGCAAGTTGAAAAGCTACTTCACATTTTCTGTGCCATTTATGAGGAGATAGGCTTAATGTATTATCAGATTTATCAGGTGCTTTTGCCAAGCAACGCAATGTATAACAGATAGTTATGCTTTTTTATGTCGTTGTTTGAGCTTAAGACGCAAAAAGGTAAATATTCAGGGAAACACGTTACCGCCGGGCTTGTCCCGGTGGTAGGAACCACCAATCAACGTGGTTCACTGAATATTTATAGTATTTTAAGCTGATTTTCCGTTATTCCTCGGTGAACCATAGTATTCCCCCACCAATACAGGACACGGTGGTCAACAATCCAGTATTTCACTGAATATTTACTTTTGCGGGAAGTTTTTTACTTCTGAGGTTATGAATGCGTGGACATAGATTCGGACGTTACGGGCGTGGTATTGATGACAAACCGGATAAATCGACCAAAGAAATGCTTGGTTCCGCTTTGAAGCTTTTTTCTTATTTGGCCCCGTATTGGTGGCTCGCCTTGTTGGTGCTGGGCCTGACGCTGGCCGTTACCGGGCTCGAATTGGTGCGGCCGCGCCTTATTCGGATACTTTTGGACGATGCCATCCCCAACGAAGATAACCGTTTACTGCATGTTATTGCTCTTGTGTTTGTGGGAGTTATCGCCGGTGCCGGTTTGTTGCAGTTCACGAACTCCTTTCTTCGGCATCGTTTGGGACAGCAGATAATCAGGAAACTCCGCATCGACCTTTACCGTCACCTGCAGGAACTTTCGCTCACATTTTTTGAGTCCAGGGAGACCGGCGATATTATGTCCAGGGTCGTGAACGATACGGAGTCGGTGGAAGATTTGGTTGTGCACAGCGTTGAGAATTTTCTGAGTTCCGTTCTGATACTGGATGAAGCAACCTCATCTGTTGACACCGAGACGGAAAGGATGATCCAGAATGCCCTTGAGCGGGCGGCGATAGGGCGCACGACGATTATCATCGCGCATCGTCTCAGTACCACCGCTTTCGCCGACCAGGTGGCCGTTCTGGTCGAGGGGCGGATAAAGGAAATAGGAACGCCTCAAGAGTTGTTGGAAAAAGATGATTCCCTGTACGCGTATTTGTGGAACTTACAGCAGGCCGACCTTAAAGGAAATGGCGGAGTGATTTGAAAATAAATAAAATTTTCAAAAAATACGGTTCGATTCTCTTCCGGGAGACACATATGATGCCCGAATAAAACGTATTTATCCCTATCTCGATCAAGATCATCGCACGAGCGTCGTTTTCACCCGCACTAAAAAGTCCTTTTAATAGCGGGGGATAATGGGCGTTGATTCGTTAAACCCTGTAGAAGTTGCGAAGAGGATCAAACAAGAAATTCGAAATCGAGGTGATTTATATGTGATAAAGGCTAGGGCAAAGAGGGCTTTGAGTAGAATGTGGCAGTTTGTTTGATATAAAGGCGAACAAAGGTTATAAATAAGGAGTGAAAAGATGAAAGTAAAAGGTAAAATTATGGTAGTTGCCGGATGGGCAGTTCTGACCGCAGCAGGTCTGGGTTTCTCACCTACCGCAGAGGCCCGGCAGGGTAGAATGGATGGTTCCGACCACGAAGCCAGACATGAGCATGGGGAAGGTGACTGTTCCGCCCACGAGCACGAAGCCAATCACAAACATGGGAAAGATGACGCTTCCGATCATCGGCGCGAAGCCAAACATGATCGTGGGATGGACGGCGATGCCGATCATAAACGGACGGCAGGCCCTATGGCCATGCTCTCGCACGATAATGTGAACGTGCAGACAATGGAGACCACTGGTGGAGTTGTCATTGAAATCTCT
>JAGYMJ010000166.1 GCA_018400625.1 Planctomycetota bacterium | reverse complement strand
TTGTCTTTCTCAATGTCTTTATAGCTTAAAACCTAAAACTTAAAACTTTATTTGGACTTATGCAACTAAGCACTAGCCGCTGGTAGGAACTCCAAATCAACGTGGTGCCGATGTGATGTTGCCCTGACTTTGTATTTCTGCTATCCTTTTTATTGAACTCAATCCTATGTGGAAAAATATTTTCTGGAGGAATTACAATGGCTTCACGTTCTGTACTACTCATCGTCG
This sequence comes from Planctomycetota bacterium, assembly GCA_018400625.1. Classification (GTDB taxonomy): domain Bacteria; phylum Planctomycetota; class Brocadiia; order SM23-32; family SM23-32; genus PUMZ01. The sequence continues at coordinate 1,986 of JAGYMJ010000166.1, read as the reverse complement.
GGTTGCCGGCCGCCGTTGTCTTTTTGTTGTTGAACTTCTATTCCTTTAAAGCATCCGCGGATGAAAAGATAAGCGCTTCGGGTGCAGCCACCATGACGGAAAACTCCAACGCCCATAACCCACCGGCTCTCTCTGTCTCCGAAAAGCCCGGTCTGATTGAAGTGGATACCGGGCGTTTGAGTTTTGGGCTCGATACAGGAGACGGGGCGACGGTTCGCTGGGTCAAAAATGGAGGCCGCCATACCGTGAAAAACAACGATAGACCGCTGTTGAGCGCCCGTCTGATGGAGAGCGAAAGTTACGACGGACTGACCGATTTCGTCCCTGATCGGCGTTTCCTCGACGCGGAATATGTGGTGGATACGGTGGACTACCAGGCCGACGATAACCGTTTTGTCGCTATGCTCTCGGGCCAACTGCGTTTCGAGGGGGCCGACCGGCTGCCGTTCGCTATATGGTTGACAACTTCATCGGGGGCCACCCATCTGTCCATCGAGGTGAAACTTGAGGCGGAAGGCGACTTCCACAACCGTTACATGCGTGATATCGTTCTACGGCTCCCGCTTGCATTGCACTGGCGCAAGCGTGTCGCGCAGGGCGGCGATCAGGGGTTGGAATGGGATACGCGTTATTATTACGAATTCCCCGGTCGAAGCGGCATTCTGCCGCACCCCGACAGGAATGAATTTCGTTTTTTCGCCGTCGAACAGGACTCACCGCGTCACTTCAGGGTCTGGCGTGCGGAAAGCGCGACCACTCCCGAACTGACGCATCAACACGGAATAGAAGCCGCCGGATGGACCAGCATTTACGATCGCTATGGCGGTCTGCTCTTCGCCCTGCGCAATATGGCGTCAACAGCGCCGAAAACGCTCGATGTCAATGCCGCAGGCGGCGGCGAGGCCCGGATACTCCTCTATCCGGAAACGGCGATGGCGTTTGATCTGTCCGATACAGAAATCTATGAACAAGTCTTCGGACGCCGGCATACCACCGATTGGATTTTTTATACCGGTGAGCATTCCGACGCCGAACCCGACCATCAACTGGCGGAGATATGGGATGCAGAAAAACCACTGACAGGCGAACGGCCCCAAGGGCCGAACGATCTGTGGGAAGCGGAATTGTCACTATGGCCGGAACACTCTGCCGACGGCGGCCAGGCGCCTTATGTGACCGGCGGCATACCGCTGCAGCGTGGCCTCCTGCAGCCGGGAACACCCGTGTCGCTGACCGGTCCGGACGGCGTTTATCCCGTCCAGTCGCGTCCGCTGGCCTTCTGGCCGGACGGCAGCGTGAAATGGCTGCACCTGGTCTTTGCTCTTGACGCCGGTCAAGCGGGGCATGAAGTGCAACCGAACGATGCCGACGGTGTTGAAGGCTTCAAGGTTACTCTGCGCGATGACAAAGATCTCGATTTCGAATTGCGCTACGGACGGCAGTTATCACCACTTTCGGCGTCCGCCGTGATCGATATACCTGAACTGGAATCGGACGAAGATAACGGGGTGAAGCGGCTGGTGGTGGATACCGGTCCCTTGCAGGCCGAAGTAGCTCTGGGCGAGCATTGGCTGCCGAACATCAGGCTCGAGGGCCGGCCGATGTGGCGTGCGAAGTCCGGGGGCGCTGCGGCGTTCGTCGATTTTCTGCGCACTGAGGAAACCTATCGCGCGCGGACAACTCACCCGGCCGGCGCAGCCGATGCCGGCCCCGTCCTTATCGAATCCATAACGCTCGAAGAATCCGGTCCGCTGCGTGCGGTGGTGCGGCTCCAGGGCCGGGCCATGAGCCATGAGCCGACCGATATTATCATGCGACTGAAATTCTTCGCTGGACGTCGCTGGGTGCGGGTGACGCATTCTGTCGAGTTCAACCGTCACGATCTCCGGAAGGTTTTCCTGTTGAGAATGGGGCTGCGGTTCCCTCTGTCGGTCGCATCTGAAAATATAAAGGTAACGGCCGGAGGAGAGGCGGGCCCGGTGACGC
>JAGYMJ010000165.1 GCA_018400625.1 Planctomycetota bacterium | reverse complement strand
TCGTCACGGAAGGCATAGAACCGGCCGGTGTATTTTTCGCCCACTACCATGACAGCTCGGCGCACGACGTGGCTGCTGATCGACTGCCATTTTGATTCGGCATAAAAATATCCGTTGTCCGCACCCTCTTCTCGTTTGGTTTCAGCGAGCGAACTCAGGGTCCGGCGCACCTCGCCTTTGGCCATCTGCCTCACACGGCTGCGCGGATGGACGACAAGCGCGGCCCTGGCCTGACCCACTATGGATTTCTTGAATGGAGCACCCTCGCTGGCTTCTTCGGTGTCCGGAATGATATCGACCGGCTCGTAGTGGACCAGGATATCGGCTTCTCCGCTGGCGAACCTTTCGGTGCAATCGCGGTCTGCCCATCTTTCCATGGTAAAGCTTTCCATCGGCACGTCGTATGCTTCGCAGAATTCCCGCAACATTTTCCGCACGATTGGAAACCCCCACTGATGTTCGCCGGCAATATGCACGGGGCGTCGAGCGGTGTGCTCGCCGGCAATGCACGTTATCGCCGTGGTGAACAGCAGCAACAATACGGTCACCGCCTTCACTTTTGTGCTGTAATAGCAATTCATCTTTTACTATCCTCACCGGGTGGTAGTGAGTTGTTTCGGGATCATTCATCACCCGATATGGTAATCGCAGCTAGTGGGCCCGATAGTCACATCACCTATTGACTTCTAGGTCTATATTGGATATCCGGTTTTTCCCCTTTCATTTCGTCGGGTGCTGGTTCCCTTGGGACGGGAATAAAAGGCTTCTTTCTCCATAATTCTTTGAGTCTTTCATCTTTGATCTGGATGTCAGTCTCTATAAATCGTGCCTGCCACCATTCTAACATCACGCGTTGCTTTTTTCTATTTTTAATCTCTTCTCTTAGTTTTTCCCTCACTTCTGAATACGCTGGTTTCTCTGTTATTCCAGAATAGCGTTCTGCATAAAGAATGTAAATTTCATCATTACTAACGCGCAGGTTCGCAGAGATTTGTTCTACCAGCTTTTCATGCAACATCTCACGTTTAACAGACTGGATGGTGGTTTCTCGTATATCATCCAAACCTTCCGGAGACATACTTTTTAATCGTTCAAGGTCATTTTCAGTAGGATTTGATTCTATAAACACTTGCCATTGCTTCCGTGTAAATTCCCAATTGCCCTTCCAACCTTCAAAATATTCCCGGTAGATTTCATCACTCCGCGACTTGTCTTTCTGCCATTCCTTTAACGCTTCAATCTTGATTCTATACCATTCTGCAATTTGTAATGCTTTTTTTTCATCAATCCCCGCCTGTTCAAATCTGGAATCCACTGCATTCTCTACTTCATCTTCCGTCACGCTAATGTCAAGTTCTTGAATGATATTTTCCCTGATTTTCTCTTTTATTTTGGCTTTGAGCATGCTGAGCTCTTTTCGAGCGATGAACTTTCTAATCTCATCTTCACCAGGGTCTCGCTCCATAAAAGATATCTTAATCATTGCAGGGCTCACTTCGATTTCTTGTTGATATATGGGAGTGCCATCAACAGTAGCAACAACTGTCCCGCCTTGTTCGGGATTGTAGAGGCCTTGCGCAGTCTCATTTTCATTATCCGGTTCAGACGTTTGTGCTTCTATCCCACCACCAAATCCGATACAAACCAGCAAACTAATCAGCACCGATATGATGCAACGCAAATTATCAACTCTTGTCATATTCATATGCAATCTCCTTTTATTTTAATCCAGCGTAACTTCAAGCTTATAGTTTGATATTGGTACGCCCATTCGACCATCAAATGTCATAGCAGATAAAGTAGATACACCCTTCAACTCTTCTTTTACAGGCCATAGAGTAATGCCACTTCGCTTATATAGAGTATAAGGCTCTATAGGCGTAACATCAACAGTGTCGTCCATAGATAGTTCTCCGAAAACCCCTTGCGAATTCACATATTTATGCTTCTCAGCCCATGTTACCATCCCCCATGAATGCAATGATACGTATAACTGAACACCCGTGCTACCGACACGAAGAGTCCGACCAGATTGAGGGACCGAATAATCAAGGGTTCGCCAAGCTTCGTAGTTGACCTTGTGATTATAGGTTTTAATTCCATAATAATTGAAGTAGACTGATGTAATTTGCTGGCCCCCCTCTTTCGCATGCCTGACCCGTTCCACAGAAAACGACGCAGAATGCCAATCGCCACCTTCTATCTTCATTTTTACTTCGAATGTGAAATCATCAGGAGCCCCGATAAAGTTTGATTGATTTACGTAAGCTGAGAAATTTCCTCCTGTTACATTGCAACTCCCCCCACCTATACTTTCTCCAGGCTGATTTCCACGAGTTACTATATAGTCATAATTTGTAAAAGTTACCGTTGGAGTAGCTTTACAGTTTACTTGTAATGTCCCATGCTCGTTAATCCCTTCCACCGAAAGAATCTCCAACAGAACCACCACAAAGTCGATTTTTCTCTCAAAGTTACTACCATCCTTGGTTACTTTCAATTCATACTCGCCCAGATCGATTCCAGAGAGCGAACCTTGATAATTTGGTCCCGTCAACGTGCCGCTGCCGTTCTGCACACCCGGCACTGACCAATTG
>JAGYMJ010000164.1 GCA_018400625.1 Planctomycetota bacterium | reverse complement strand
TCGTCACGGAAGGCATAGAACCGGCCGGTGTATTTTTCGCCCACTACCATGCAGGCGCGGCGCACGATGTGGCTGCTGATCGATTGCCACTGGGATTCGCCGTAGTAAGTCCTTCTGTCTGCGTCCGCCTTGCGTTCCGCTCCTGTCGGCGAGCGCAGTATATCGCGCACCTCGTCTGTGGTCATCTGCGTGACCCTGCTGCGCGGGTGGACGATGAGCGCGGCCCTGGCCTGTCCGAGGATGAATTTCTCGTATTGGCCGGCCTCGTACCCTTCTTCTGTTTTCGAGGCGATTTCAACCGGCGCGTAGTGCACGAGGATATCGGCCTCACCGTCGGCAAACCGACCAGCAGAGTCGTGGTCGGCCCATCTCTCGACGGCAAAGCTTTCTTCCGGCACGCCGCGTTCTTCGCAGAACGCACGAAGCATCTTCGCCGTGACCTGAAAGCCCCAGGCGTGCCCGCCTGCGATGTGCACAGGCCTACGAAAGGCGGGTACGTCTGCCACAGATACTGCGGCTGCGAATAGAAGAAACAAAAAGACCGCTGCCTTCAATGCACCGGAATTGTGGCGTTTTTGATATTTTTCATGACAGGGGTTCATACTCCATTTTCCCCATTAAAGAAAGCATTATCATTGTATGTCCCATACAGCACCTTGTTACTGCTTCGTGAGTGCGCGTAGTAGCGGGCCTCCTTGCGGCGCGGGCTTCGGGATAATTACTGAAGCTTTTCTGCTTCAGCTACCATCTCCTTTATTTCTTCAATATCTTTGATCATGTCATCTGAAGAAACAAAATGAAACTGGGCACCTTCTGCTATAACATTATCATCAATAAATGCAATCATTCTATTTAACCGATCCAATTCAATCTCAAATTGTTCATCATCTTCGTTGGCGTTAGCAAGGTTATATTGCAACATCCTGCTCTGAAGATACATTCGCTGTAACTGCAGATTGATTGAAACTATTGAAGGAAGTCCGTTGTTTTCGTGCAACCTCATCAAAATAAGATCATTCAGCATCTGGTTAATCTTTTGTAATGGTTCTTTTACAACAGCGATTTTTGTAGTTTCTCTACATTCATCCAAAGCAGCAAGAGCGCACCGGAAAATGGAGAGAAAAGGTTCGTCATATTCTAATTGCCTATTTACCGAAGTGATCACTTCTTCATCAAAAAGGTCTGTTATTTGTTGCAGTTTAACCACTTCAGAATAGTCTTCCTTCTCTAAAATCTCCGCCATTTTCCTTAGCTTCGCATTCTCAGCGTTGGAGTTGGGCAACTCTCCGAAGAGTGGACAAGTAAGAAACATAGTTCCTACCCAAAAAACACATAACGTCACCATTTTGAATTGCGGTATTTCAGTTTCAATATACTTTCTCATGTGTTGCCTCCATTTGTTTCTTAAAGTAAAAGTTTACCAATCGTCGATATGGCTAAACGTATGATAAAAGTAAATTTATTCACAAAATACGATAAATGTAATTTTCAACATAGCTATCTTTTACATTAATCATCATCTTCGTATCCTTGGTAACCCTCATCGGGATAATTGGTATTCCCCATTTGCTCTTCCCAATTTATATCAATCCAATCCTTTGTAACCCCTGTCCTATAAGCATTCTCATATTCGGTAGCGTATGCCTTTTCCTCAGGACCACCGCCAGAATACCAAGTGCCCTCTTCTATGTGATTCAGCTCGTGAATAATCGTTGATGCACAGTAATTCTCAGCATTAAATGCAGCATCGTAAAGTTCTATTCTTTTCGTATAGTAAAAAGCCATGCCATATCCCGAGCCATCTGGCTCGTAGGAAATATTGTCTCTACCATCAATTGGGGTCAAGTCAACCCAATCGTATTTTTGTAAAATAAAATCGATTGCCGTTTCTTTATCTTCCTGTACATCCGCAATAAACACAAAATTGCTATCGACCCATACACCTGTGCGTTGATGTTCCCGGCTTATTAAATCAAATTCATTTCGTTCTTCTCCGTGAAAGGCTCCTATGAAGAAACTTGCGTTGGCCACACCAACATGACCAGTAAAGGGTCTGAGATCGTTCTTTTTTTCTTCGGGAGCGTAATACGTAACGGCATGGTCCTGATTACCCCATGTAGAAGGATCAACAAACCCGACATCCGTGTGGTTGGGATCGTCAACGACATCGATAACATAGCCAAAATCGCCTTCGTTCTCTTCATCAGGTGTCACGTTAAAATTAATGATCGCAGCAGAATCTTCGATATCAATACCACTCCATGGTTCCTCAAATCTCGTTGCTATTCTAACTATTTTCCCCTGCTCGTCTTTTAATAGACCTCCTTCATCCATACTCACCAGAAATACCGCAAATTCGATCTCTCTCGAAAACCCTTGCCCGTCATCCACCGTCAGGGTATACTCGCCCAGATCGATTCCAGAGAGCGAACCTTGATAATTCGGTCCCGTCAACGTGCCGCTGCCGTTCTGCACACCCGGCACTGACCAATTG
>JAGYMJ010000163.1 GCA_018400625.1 Planctomycetota bacterium | reverse complement strand
CCACCGGCACAGGGCACGGTGGTGATGTTACGGGCTTCACTGAGGACTTACGTTTAATCTTCACTCTACCGGTACAAGGCACGGTGGGGATATATATTCACTGAGGACTAAATTTTTATTGTAATCCATCCTTGAGTGCTGATCAAATCACTCGATTAAATGCTGAGGGATGTCCCAGGTAGATGCGGAAAGAAGGGCCATTTGAAAAGAAAGGCAAAGGGATCGGCAAAGAAGTGCCTATCCCGGCCTACGAAGCCATGCTGGAAAACAGCCGCCTCCTTCGTGGTCAACAAAAAAATTGTCAGATAGCTGTGCGTTTTTTATTCACGCGTATGTTCCGAAAAGCGATAAATCCCTTTCCCAGGGCACCTGACTGCCGGTGGGCAGGGCTGAGATAATAACGGATAAGAGGACTTTGGAGTAATGCCCCACCTTTTGGAAGTCCTCCTGAATTGACAACAAAATGAAAATAGGATAATATCTATTTTGTTAGGAGCAGCCGATCAACCTTCAACTACGGACGGGACAACCTCGGCCAAAATGGTTCCATTTTTTTCCCTTTAACTCAGGAGATTAGATGATGTTTGATAAAATTTATCAATCGACGGTGTCGTTCGTGGTGATGTTTGCTGTGGTGATCTGTGCGGTACTATGTGTTCTCAAAACTCCATCTGCGGATGCTGAGGAACTGGTGCTGGTGGAAGAGGGTGTCAGCCGGGCGCCGATCGTTATTTTCGCCGATGCGCCGCCGCTGACCCGCCAGGCGGCTGAAGAACTGGCCTATTATATGGAAAAGACCAGCGGAGCCCGACCGGAAGTCATTGACGGTGAACCGGACCCCGTTCCCGAACACGCGATCTGGGTGGGTTATCAGCCCTTGCTTGATGAGTTGTTCCCCGAGCAGAACTTTGAGTTCGAATACCCGGAAGAAATCCTGATCGCAGCCAATGAACGCCATCTGGTTATTGCCGGACGTGACCGATGGGACCCCGAAAACCTGGTGGTACCGATCCGTTTGGGCCGGACTCTGAACGGTTTTCAGCAGGAATACGGTACGCATAATGCCGTGTACACCTTTTTGCACGATGAACTGGGGGTGCGCTGGCTCTGGCCGGGTGAGCTGGGCGAGGACATCCTCCGGCAGGAAACCGTCGCGTTTGAGCCCTTCAGCTACCGCTATCATCCTCAGGTGCGCGCACGCGGAGGAATGCTGTCCTGGGCTCAGGTGAACAGAGGCGTGCGCGGGCCGGATGACCCTGCTTTAGGTCAAGGCGCCGCCAGCAGTCACTTCTGGGCACGCGCCCAGCGGCTTCAGCTCTCCGAACTGCCCGCACCGGGAGGTCATGGATTCCCGGGCGACTGGTGGGACCGGTTCCACGAAAGCCATCCCGAGTATTTTGCACTGCAGCCCGACGGTACACGCAGCGGGTACCCGGGAACTCCACAATCACCGGGACGCAACGCCAAGATGTGCCATTCCAACCCCGATCTCGCCCGGCAATGGCTGGATGATGTGGCCGCAAAATTAGAAGAGAACCCGAACCAGCGCGTTTTCAACGCTTCGCCCGGCGATAGTTATCATTCGGGGCATTGTATCTGCGAAAATTGCCTTGCCTGGGATCACCCCGACGGCGAGCCCCGACGTCTTGTATGGCAGGGTTTGTCCCAGGTCTATGTTGCCCTGTCTGACCGTGATGTCACCTTTGCCAACCGCGTGGCCCGGGGGCTGAAGGAACGCTTCCCTGACAAGGATCTCTACGTGTATATGCTGGCCTATGGTCATTCCTGCCCGCCACCGGTCGAAGCCGTTCCCGACGACAATGTTATTATCGGCAACGTGGCGAATTTCCTGTTCCGGTCGGATGCCAAGAGTCGCGATTCGATAATCGGCGCCACGAATCGGGAATATTTTGAAGAATGGGGCAAGCTGACGGATATGCATTTCTGGCGGCCCAACATCGGTGCTCCGGTCGGAATCCAATGGGGAATGCCCGATGTGCCTTTGCGGCGGACCATGGACGACTTGCGTTTTGCGGCGGAGCACGGGTGGATGGGTATCTATGTTGACTTTATCCGGGAGAACTGGTCAACGCAGGGGCCGCTGTACTATCTTATGGCCCAACTGACCTGGGACCCCTATCAGGACGGCGAGGAAATACTCAAGGATTATTATCAGCGCGCCTTCGGCCCGGCAGCGAAAGAAATGGAAGCCTACTGGACGTATATGGAGGAAATCCGTGAGGAATGCTACGGCACGGAGCAGCCCGGCCGCGCGGATCATGATATTCTTGAATTCTATAACGAAGAACGACTGGACAAGGCCGCTGATCTTCTTGAGGCGGGTAAATTGGCGCTGAGCGAGGAGGATGGACTCTATAAGGAGCGCATCGCGTTCGTGGAGGTCGGTCTGGATGTCACGAGGCTGATCACTGAAAACGGCCGGCTGGTGCGGGAATACAATCGGAACGCCACCCCCGACCATGACAGGACGCGTGCACGAAATCAAATCCATGAGAACTGGGAAGAACTCCGTGCTCTGCAACAGGACAACCCCGGCGTGATGCGATGGAACCTGTTCTGGGGAGGCCCACGGGGCGACGGCGCGCCCACTACGCCGAGGTATGCGCCGACTCTATGGGTGCAGTAAAAAAACGTAACTCCTCAGTGAACCCCGTCACATCACCACCGTGCCGGGACTGGTTGCCGTAGGCCGTGCAATGCTCGATCACGTTGCCGCCGCGGTCCCGGCTGAGCACACCGATTCCCGCAGCATTCAGAAAAGCCATCGGCATTATTGCATTTTAAACATCACATCCATTTTAATTAAAGATTCTGTAGATATCCCGTGAGCCACTTGGCATCCCCACCGGCCCAGGGCCGGCTTTTCATCAATGACGGATTTACTTAAACATTACTTTTTTTGTACATCGACAATATTGTGTCGATGTGCGGCATCTAAACGGCCTATTCCAGGCGCCCGAAGCGCATGATGTCATGGAAATTTGATCCCGTCGGCGACCAGACCGTCCATTCACGATCTTCGCCGCGCAGGCGTTGACGTCCGATTTGGATATGCCAGGGGGCTTCCTCCGACGGGCGCCAACCGGCAAGTTCGTGCAAAGGGTCGCCGGGCGATTCTTCGCCGGTCACCGGGAAACGTAACTCAACGCTCCAGTAGTCCTCCCCCTGATGAGCGGCCACTTCGACCAGCGACGTCCAGGCGTCATTGAGTTGCCCGAGGTTACGGTCAAGATCCATAACAGCGCCGGCGGCATTGACCGCGATCTGGTAATAGGAATGCGCCTGAGTTTCCAACATGACCTCGAGATTATCGCCGTTGAACACGCGCCAATCCCCCGATTCGGTCGTCAGGGTGCGCAGGTTTTCCATATCGGGCTCATCAGCATGGATTCCGAGCACCAGATGGCCTTCCCGCTCGCCGCCGTCCCAGTAAACTTTGAACCAGGAAGGGGTGCGCGCCGGCTCGCCGGACTGCACATCGACCATCGGGTGCTCGCGCAAATCCTTCCAGACGGCGTCGTCGAGCCGCCCGTCAAGTGTCAATTCGGCGTCCTTACGCACCGGCGCCCGGGTAACCGGTACTCCTTCCCGGCCGCGTGCAAGCTGTTCGCGCCATTCCCTCAACTGATCCAGGTAATCCACTAGCAGCGCGATGCGCTGCCCGTAAACCGAATCCGCCGGCGCGGCGGCAACGGCCTCGTCCAGAAGTTCAAGAGTGCGGTCGATTTTATCCACGTCCTGGCGCAAGTAGCGTCGGTTGGCCTCGCTGTATTCGATGAAGGCCTGCATCTGTTCGGCGGCGGGCCCATAGAACAACCGGTAATATTCATCCAACAGGGCATCCAGATCCTGCTCCACGTCCCACTGGAAGCGACCGGTCACGTACAGGTTCAGGTGACTGAAGCCCGGGGTATGCAGACCATGCCCACGCTCATCAAAGGGGCCGGTCGGCGCTTCGATGAATTCCCCGAAGAATTCCCCTTGCATCGAGCGCAACCCTTCGGCGATGGCCCTCGGGAAATAAACCGGCGTGAAAGTGGAACGGTGCGTAAAGGGGTAATGCTCCCAGCCCCAAAAGGGCTGATCCGTCTTTTCGCGCCATGCGCGCCGTATAGCCAGCCGATTTTCGCGCACATCGGGATCATCAAAGTCGCGCCGGGCATGAATGAAACCGACCACGACATTGGGGCTGAGCCGCTCGATGTTCTCCGGCGGAAGCAGATAAGTTGAGTAGGCCAGGCAATTGACCTTGCGGTCCGGATGGGTCTTGTATAATTCACGTGCTACGCGGTCAATAAATCCCCAGACATAATCCGAATGCATGCCGTCTCGACCACGTTCCGGGGTATCCTTGCCTTCACACAGCTCGCATTCACAGAACATGAATCCATCCTGCGGCATCATCGAGACCATCGGCAGGTCATAATGGTCGAACATAGCCCGGCCGAACCGCACCGCGGCATCCACAAGCCCTTCGGACGACAGGCAGGCCTGGTTGCCGTGACCCAGTTCAGTACGGGTCTGACGCACGCCGCGCACCAGCGCGTATCTTTCGGGATGATTTTCCATCATTTGCGAACGCGAGGTGACATCGCGCAGGCCATGACTCCACTGGCCGACAACATCGCCATGATTGAATCCCTGGCGCAGATACCAGAAGATATCCTTACGCGAGGAGGAGAAGTAAACGGCAAAAGTGGCCATTCGCCAGTCGAAATCCGGCCGCACCACGCGATCCTCGTCCGGCAGCGGGATCGACACCATTTCGGGGATAACCGTGCCCAGCTCGCCGGGCATGTACCAGCGCACACCGAGGCCGCGCAGGAACTCATGCACGGCGTTGAGTGAACCGCGTTTGTCGTAGGCAAAAATGCCCATTTCACTGTTATACCGCCGGCCGAGCCGCCCCCGCGGATTGCCGAATGTGTCGCCGGTGATAGCATCCCACTCCTCCCGTACCCTTTCGGTGTCCGGGTGGCGCGGGCTTCTGTGCAGGGTATAGGGTTCCGTCGGCACAAAATCGTCGTCCTGCCCCAGCAGGATTAAGCCGTCGGGCACGGTGCGCAAGCGAAAAGCGCCGTAGTTCAGGTCTTCATTATCAACGCCGTAAGAGTCAGTGAATGTACTGCTGCCAACATATAACCGCAGGGGGTAATCTTCCGAAGGGCCTGAGACGATGGGCAGGCGCGCGCCACTGATTGCCTCGATATGCGTCTGCAGTTCTTCCGCCGCCACCCGTACCATGCGCGGCGGGTCTTCCGCAATCACGATCTCCGCGCGCGCTTCACCGTCGGCCGTCAGCAGATCAGGATTACCCGCGCACCCGAGATGGGCCCCAAACATCGACATCAATGCTCCCAACAGAACGATCCATAATGGATGATTTTGCATTTTTCTCCTCCAAAGAGCTTTTTTGAAAATATATGTTAAAACATTTTACAATCCTGTCCAATTTTGCTATTATATCAAAAAATACGCAACAATAAAAATGCGTTACTCAATGGTGGCATACCCCACCATAACCTGTCAACAGATAATCTCAATAGAAGTTCTCAGTGAACCTCGTTGGTCCCCCACAGGGCCCTGTGCCGGTGGGGTTGCAGCTATGTGCTTCACTGTGGACTCACATCTTAATTACGAGGCAGAAAGACATGGAATGGTTGCATGATCTGGTCGTCAGAGACGATACGCTGGAGACGTGGAAACGGCGCCGGGCGGAGATCAAAGCCCGGATTGAGACATTGTTGGGTGAACAGCCTCCGGCGACCGAGCCTCTGGATATAGACACGCTGGAGGAAGAGTACCGCGCAGGCATTCTGTATCGGAAAATTGAGTACACTGTGGAGCCCGATGAACGGGTGAGAGCATGGCTGCTGCTCCCCCCTAAACGGCCTCAGCCCTTTTCCGCGGTGTTATGTTTGCATGGCACATCACCGCACGGCAAAGAGGGGATATTCTCGATGAAGAAAG
>JAGYMJ010000162.1 GCA_018400625.1 Planctomycetota bacterium | reverse complement strand
GGGGCGGGCAGGGCGCATTAACGGCTAAAGGGTGTTGATACAACGTTCGTAGCGTTTAATCTTCATTCCACCGGCACAAGGCACGGTGGGGATGACACACAAGATACGGTGGGATGCCACGTGGTTCACTGAATATTTACAGCGCTTTTTTTCCAGAGCAAAGCGCCTGAAAACGCGCAGGTATTGAGTGAACCACGTCCAAAGGTAACAAAATTTTCACAGTGAGAGGAGCAATAAAATGAGTAATTTCAGAAAAATGACGGCAGGGCTTGTGGCAGTATTCATCATCGCAGCTTTTACAAAAGGATGCGCCACCGGCGAAAGTGTGATCTCTCCCGCATTTAAAGAGGATCCCCCCAATCAAATCGCTATAGTGGACATCTCCGGAGATATCCGTGGCAGCGTGGCCAAAAATCAAGTCGGAGATTATTTTGCTATGGAACTGTTCCGCAAAGGTTACGAAGTCATTGAAAGGCGGAGAGTCGAACATATCTTAGAAGAACAGGATTTCCAACGTTCGGACGTGAGTTCCTCACAAGAAGCCGCAAGAATCGGTGAGCTGTTAAATGTGCCGGCCGTTGCCATGCTCGACATCAGTACACGCGGTGAAAAGTTAAGTTTGACCGGACGCATAGTCCGAACGGAGACCGGCAGTGTGCTGTGGATAGGTTCGGGTCGCGGCGGAAGCGGACAGACCTTAGCCACAATTGGAGGGGCGGCCGTAGGAGCTGTCGCGGGTTCCCAGATAGGCGGTGGAAGCGGCAGAACCGCCGCCACTATAGGAGGAGCCGTTCTGGGCGGAGTCGCCGGCCATTCCCTTTCACCACAGGCCTCACGCATGGTGCAGAGAACCATTAAAAAAATGATAAAAGAATTGCCCGAGCGTTAAATAATAAATAAGAGGTTTTGAATGTTCCCCTATTTAATAAGATTTACCACTCCATGGGGTGGACGGCTGCAAATCGCATCGTATGGAGTCATGATGATGCTTGGATTCCTTGCCGGGCTGTTCTTACTCCAAAAACGTGCAAAAAATCACAATATTCCGCCCGAGAAAATATTCAATATAGCCATCTCAATGCTGATCTGTGGCGTCGTCGGGGCACGAGTCTTTTACGTCATCCAGTACTGGGAATCGGCGGGATTCGCTCAAAATCCCTTGAACATATTTCGTATCGATAAAGGCGGATTAGTCTTTTACGGTGGCGGTATAGGGGGATTAATTGGGGCTGTAGCCGTCATGCTGAAAGAAAAATTGCCTGTCCTTCCCTCCCTCGGCTTGATAGCAAGCGTTGCCCCCCTGAGCCATGCATTTGGGCGTATAGGTTGTTTTCTCAACGGATGCTGCTTCGGGCGGCGCACGGATTCCTGGATAGGAATACGCTTCCCGCGCTTAATTGAAGAGGGCACAACCACGGACGAAACATTCAATCTCGGCGAAAAATATATCAGTGGAAGCCTCGCCTATCTGCAGCACTTAGAATTAGGCATCATTGATAAAACAGACAAGTGGTCGGCACCTGTCCATGCCACCCAACTCTACGAGGTAGCCTATAATTTACTTATCTTCGGAATTCTGAGTTGGTGGCTTTGGAAACGAAAACGACCTGAAGAACTCATCGGGCTCTACATGATAACCTACGGCATGGCCAGGTTTGTCAATGAAATATTCCGGGTGACGGAACCGCTCGCAATGGGACTGTCCATCGCCCAGATCATCTGCATTCCGCTGGCCCTGGGCGGGGCCGGATTATTATATTTTCAAACCCGAAAGTGACATCTACATATTTGAGTTCAAGCTCCGGGGCGACGCGGAGGAGGCGTTGGCACAGATCAAGGAAAAGGGATATGCCGCGCCCTACCGCAACGACCCGCGCACGGTCAGGCTCATCGGAGTCGAATTTGACCGGGAGCAGCGCAATCTGGGACGGTGGATTGTGGAAGAGGTCTAAGAGCGGAGACACGGCTCGTAGTGGACGCTTTCAAGCGTCCGCGGGTTAGGCACCATTTTCCGGACTCCGGAGCCCTTAAAAGGGCTCACTACAAACCATTTACCACCTTTTCGTCCAGGCTGTTGGGCTATATCACCCCTCTGGATGAGCTCCAAGGACGTGATAAGCAAATTGTAGCCGAAAGAAAACGAAAACTGGCCAATGCCCGTAAAAGACGGCAAGAAGAGTGGATGCGAAAACAGAACTTGACAGC
>JAGYMJ010000161.1 GCA_018400625.1 Planctomycetota bacterium | reverse complement strand
ATGCGCAACCATCCGTACAAGGGAGGCAACCATGAAATCTACCCTGAAAGTGGCAATATCAGCGATAGCGGTAATCTTCGTTATCGTGCTCTATAGCGCCCTTTACACCCTGGAAGAGGGCCAGCAAGCCATTGTCGTGCAGTTTGGCAAACCCGTCGGGGAGACGATCACCGAGGCGGGGCTGCACGTAAAACTGCCCTTTATTCAGGAAGTCCGGCGATTCGAAAAGCGTCTGCTCGTGTGGGATGGCGATCCGAACCAGGTTCCCACCAAGGGGCGCGAGTTCATATGGGTGGACACGACGGCCCGGTGGCGGATCGCGGACGCCAAAAAATTTCTTGAAAACGTGGCCAGCGAAGAGGGCGCCCAGTCCCGCTTAAACGATATTATCGATTCAGTGGTACGGGATCAGGTCTCGAGCAACGAACTCGTTGAGCTCGTGCGCAGCGCATCATGGGAAGTCCCGGAAGACGAGGTGCTCAAGGAAGTGCCGAAAGAGCGGGAAGAAGAGCTGAAAAAAGAGATCGCCCACGGCAGAGAGCAGATCACCCGAACGATACTGGCTGAAGCGCAAAAGATCATCCCCCAGTACGGCATTGAGCTGGTGGATGTGCGCATAAAACGTCTCGATTACGTGGAAAGCGTCCGGGAAAAGGTCTATGAGCGCATGATCTCCGAGCGCAAACGCATCGCCGCGCAGTTCCGCTCCGAAGGAGAGGGACGCAGTGCGGAGATCCTCGGTGAAATGGAAAAAGAACTTCGCCAGATTCGCTCCACAGCCTACCAGCAGGTGCAGGAGGTCCAGGGCAAAGCCGACGCGGACGCCACAAAAATATACGGCCAGGCTTACAACAAAAATCCGGAGTTCTATGCCTATTTGCGCACACTGGAAAGCTACAAGGAGAAGGCCAATCCGAACTCCGTACTGATCCTCACAACAGACAGCGATTTTTACCAGTACGTCAAGCATGCGAGCCCGGGACAGGGGCAGATGCCAGTGGCCGTAGATTAACAGGAGGGCGGACCCCGGAGACATGGGCGTTAAAGCGGTCTCGAGGGGGGAATAACGGTGGTGGTTATAAAGAAAATCAACGTGCAGGAAGGGGCGATGGCAGCATCCCATTTATGGGTCCTGGGGTCATCACAGGCAAAAATATCACAACATCATTCACGGAGGTAGTAGCAATGAAACCGGAAAATGCAGGAAAAGTTAAGTATGGGGTTTGGGGCCTTATTGGCGGGGCCGTCATCGTAATGATCATCGGTTTTGCTTGGGGAGGCTGGACAACGTCCACCACGACCAAAACGATGACCGAAGAAGCGGTTTTGGCAAGTCAGGCGGCAATCTGCGTCGCCCAATTTATGAAGCAGCCGAACCATGAAGAATTACTCAAGGAATTCGAAGCAATAGATTCATGGAAGAGAGCTGAATTCATCGAAAAAGGGGGTTGGGATAAAATGCCCGGGCAAAAGAAGGCTGACTATGCCGTGAAACGAGCATGTTGCGACGGAATTGAACTTCTTATCAAAAAATGAGTCGGCGGTTTAAGCTTACGCATACCCAAATCGATAGAATGTGTTGAAAAGGATAGAACATGGCGTCGGATAACAACAAAGAGCTGATAGACAATGTAAAAGACAAGTTTCGTTCCCTCTTCGGCCTGAAGGACCCCCGGAAGAAAATGGATGTTTTGCCTTCCAAAACACGCTTCAGCATCTGGTATTTCGTTTTCGCCATGATTTTATTTTCTTTTCTGCAGCCGTTGCTGTTTTCTTCAAACAAAGAGACGATTGCCTACAGCCAGTTTAAACAGTACGTCGACCAGGGGCTGGTAAGCGAACTTGTAATCGGACCGGAAAATATCAAGGGTATACTGGCCGGAACGCCGAAAAAAGAATTTACCACCGTCAGGGTAAATGATCCGGACCTGGTCGCCGACCTGGATGAACACAAACTCAGTTATTCCGGCCGGTATGAAAATAAATTTCTGGGCAGCCTTCTTACCTGGGTTCTGCCGCTGGGCTTCTTTTTTTTGATATGGCGCTTTGCAATGAAAAAGATGGGCTCCGGCATGGGGGTTATGTCTTTTTCCAAGAGCAAGGCCAAAATTTTTGCGGAAAGCGACACCAAGGTCTCTTTTGCCGATGTTGCAGGCATTGATGAGTCAAAGGAAGAACTTGAGGAAGTGGTGGAATTTCTCAAGACCCCGAAAAAATTTCAGAAACTGGGGGGAAGGATCCCCAAGGGGGTGCTGCTGGTCGGCCCGCCCGGAACCGGCAAAACCTTACTGGCCCGGGCCGTGGCTGGGGAGGCCCAAGTGCCCTTCTTTTCCATCAGCGGCTCCGAATTCGTGGAGATGTTTGTCGGCGTGGGCGCAGCCCGCGTCCGTGACCTATTCTCCCAGGCAGCGGCGCAAGCGCCTTGTATCATCTTCATCGATGAACTCGATGCCCTGGGCAAAGCCCGGGGGATGAATGTGATGGGCGGCCATGAC
>JAGYMJ010000160.1 GCA_018400625.1 Planctomycetota bacterium | reverse complement strand
GGAGCAAGAGATTCACCACTACGCAAGCACCACACACTCTTCGCCCTCCTCCGAGCCCTGTGCCGGTGGAGGCAACGGACTAACTGGGTGGCTCGGATAGGTTGCCGTTCCCGTTAATCGTGAGTCCACGCAGAGCAAGCGTAGTGTATCATCTACGGCTACAGCGCTCCAGATGACCGGCCCTACAGAGGTTCGGCTACGTTCCGGGTGAAATTGCATAAATAACTCCAGTAGTTTATCGGCAAAAAGTTCGGTGACTTCTGTGGTTCACTGAGCACTTATCAGAATCGTATATCACGTCAGTTGAATTGATGTAAAGTTTTTTATACGATATTGAGTATGAATGTCAGCATCAAAGATCATGGGATTCCGGTCAAGGCGGATGAAACCCGAACTGCCGCTGTATGCATGCGCAATCCGACCGCCGTGCGCATCGTGATTGCCGCTAAGGGCTACCTTCTGATCGTTCATCCCGATACGGAGGAATCCCGGCAGGTCTTTTTCCCTTCCGGACGTCCGGATTATCCCTATGCTTGCCTTGCTGCTTCCGACGGGTTGTTTTATTCCGGTGCGGGGGGGCTGTTTATGGCCTTTGATCCATTTGAAATGGAATTCGTGTTTACGGCCGGTGTTCCGGGCGGCAACACGGGCTACAGTCTGGCCGAAGACCCCAACGGCAGCATCTGGTTTTCGGTTCAGGGTAGTTGTGAACTGCTCCGGTATGATCCCGCGATACGTTCGATCGAAAGCTTCGGGCCCGTGGATTCGCAGGAAAGCTACCCCTCTTACCTCGCTGCGGATGCCTATGGGTGGATATACGCGGGGATTGGAACGGCGCACAAGGACGTTGTGGGGCTGATGCCGAAAACCGGCGAACGTCGGCGTTTTGTACCAGAAGCGCGCCGAACCGTCGGTTCGGGCTACGTTTACCCGGCAGTGAACGGCCGGGTGTATGGACACTTTGAGAGTTCCTACCATTGGGCAAAAGACGATCCTGCCGCGCAATGGTACTGTTTCGAAAAGGGTCGTGCTCAGCCCGTCTCCTTTGAGACGGTCGGGCCTTCGCAATACACCGGTTATGGCTTCCGCCGTGTTCACGGGCGATTGCCGGAACCATGGGAACTGCAGGACGTGAACCTGGCCGAACGGGTGCTTGATATCGTTGATCGAACGGGCCAATCCGCGGCAAAACGTATTCCGCTCCAATATGATTCTCAAGGCGCCCGGCTCTCGGTTGTCGCTAAGGGGGCCGACAACCGTTTTTATGGGACCAGCGGGCATCCTTTGCATCTTTTCAGCCATGATCCTGCCACCGGCGAGACGGTTGATTACGGCGGTAATGCGCTTGAAGAGGGCGGTGGGGGTAATATATGTGCTTACGCTGTGAGTGGGACAGCGCTTTACGGAGCGATGTATCCGGGAGGTTTACTGCATCGGATAGATACCGCCGTACCGTTCAATCTTACGCCCGGCGCCGCCCGTAATCCGAAGACAGTCGCCAGGTGTCCGGAGGTGTACCGTCCGCGCTGCTGCCTGGCGCATCCCGATGGAGAACAGGTTCTCTTTGGTGGCTATGCAGGTTATGGTGCTGTGGGGGGCGGATTGGGTATCTACGACATACGGCGCCAAACGCTTTCCGTTACGCCGAATTCTCTGTTGGTTCCCGGGCAGAGTTTCGTGACTCTGGCGGCCGCCGATACGGGCAAGGTTTTTGCCGGCACCTGTGTAAACGCTCCGGGCGGCGGCCATCCGCTGGCCGGGGAGGGGTGTTTAGCTCAATTGAATGCCGATTGCAGCCGGGTGGTGCAGACCTGGAT
Source organism: Planctomycetota bacterium (assembly GCA_018400625.1). Lineage (GTDB taxonomy): Bacteria > Planctomycetota > Brocadiia > SM23-32 > SM23-32 > PUMZ01. Next base: position 3,465 of record JAGYMJ010000160.1, on the reverse strand, counting down.
TCCGCTGCCCGGTGCGCGCAGCCTCACATCGCTGCTGGCCGTGGGCGGATCCCGTTTTTTTTTAATGAGTTCGGCCGGCATGTTTGCGGTATTTGACGCATCGGCAGGAAAAACGGTCGTAAGTGAGGATTTGTCGCCTTATGGCTCTGCACTGGCCCATGGGATAATAGCGGGGCCGGATGGAGAATATTATGTTTTGATGCAGGAGTGTGTTCTGCGTTACGATCCGGATCAAAACGTTTTTCAGACTTTACTTGAGTTGTCCGACGAGCATAAAATAACACATGGCGGCGCGCAATGCGGGCGCCGCCTTTTCTTTACTGCCGGGAGGAAATTGTGCAGCGTGAAGATCCCCAAGTCGAAAAGGAAATAATCGGTTCAAAAGCCGAACCGCGTCCGATAACAAACAATCGGCCGTTACGTAACGTTTTGAGTACGCGTGCGGATGGACGGGGCCCGGTGGACATCACGACTCCGGCGCAATGGGCGAAAAAGCGCAAGGCCCTGAAGCGGACTATAGAAGAATACCTGGGGGTTCCAGGCGTTTTGGATGCGCCTTTTGAGGGTATGCGGATCATCGAGGAGCACAAAGACCCCGAATACCGACGCCTGAAGGTTCTTTACGAGGCTGCGGCCGGAGACCCTGTTCCTGCGTGGCTTCTGTTACCGCCTGCGGCCAGGCGAAAGAACGGGGCTGCGGTGCTGTGCCGGCACGGGACATCGCCCGAAGCCAAGGATGCGCAGATCGGCGCAGGCGTCAAGCCCGGGCGGGATTTCGCACGACAGTTAGCGCTGCGGGGATTTATTACTCTGGCTCCGGATCATTTCTGTGCCGGTGAACGTCAGCCGGCAGGCATAAAACCGTATGAAACCGCGCCGTTTCAAAACCGGCATCCTGACTGGTCGGCGGCTGGAAAAACGATTCACGACGGACGCCGCGCCGTCGATGTGCTGGCTATGATGGATGAGGTTGATGAAACACGTATCGGCACGGTCGGCCATTCACTGGGAGGGTACGGTTCCTTTTTCCTGGCGGCGTTTGACGAACGAATCAAGGCCGCTGTTTCGAGCTGTGGTTTGACCAGTTGGCAAGGTAATCATAAGGCTGCGGCCAACTGGGCGCGCGAAGAATGGTACTGTCATTTCCCCCAATTACGTCATATTCTGCAGACCCAGGCGCCGCTGCCTTTTGATATGTACGAGTTTATCGCTTTGGCTGCACCGCGCGCTTTCTTGAATATCTCCGGTCTATCCGATGATATGTATGGGAACAACCAGACCCTGGGCGATGTTGGTCTGCAATTGCATGCACTCTGGGAGTTGCTGGGGCGCAACGAAGCATTTGCCATGTTTTTGTTCGGCGGTGGACATGATGTCCCCCCTTACAGTCGGGAACTGATCGCTGCCTGGCTGGAACGTTGGCTTGTTTAAGGAATGGCTTAATTTATAACAAGGTGTGAGGAGTTCGGAGTCCACTAAAGGGGACGGCACGCCCTCCAAGCTCAAGCCAACCCCCCCCCCTCATTTGACAAGAAAAACCTTAATTTGATAAAATACATTCATTGGATGATGAAAAATTGAAAAGCGATTATATTGATTGTGAGCCAGCCGTGGTTCACTGAATATTTACGAATATTTTTTGTGTAACAATGCTTTTTCCTGAAATCTTAACCTTATGTGTGTTGTGGGGTTAAAAAATGGTTTTCACCAGGAATAAATTTGTTTCGACACGGTTTCGTCGGAATTCCGGACAAACACTCTGCTTATCGTGCAGGGCATCAGCCCCTCCCCATTCACATGTTCCCCTACCACCCACCTCCATCCTGCATGAAGCACTGCTTTTTTGCAATGCAAAAAAAAGAGCATTACTACCGGTATGTTTAGTCACGGATTCAAACTCATGCTTAGCGCCGTTTCAGTCCCTGAAAGTCTTAGCTGTTTCAGGGATTGTGGCCTTTCTTTCTAAGGAAAAGCTTGCTGTGGAAATCCCAGCAAGGGGGATGCACAATCTGGTAACGGTAAGGCGATATTTACTCCCGCGAAATAACGTTTTCCCTTAGTTTCTCCGCTCTCGGGCATGATGCCCTGCGGGCGGAGTGAAACCAATCTTTTTTTTAATGAATACCATGTTGGACATGAATGACCAGTTTTAACCGAGAAGAATCATATTTTAATTATTTACTGGAGATAAAAACCATGTTTAAGAAGGGAGAGGATCGGTTTGAAGGAAGGAGGAAAACAGTAGAGTTCACGTTGATCGAGTTGCTGGTCGTCATCGCGATCATAGGAATTCTGGCCGGCATGCTGATGCCGGCGCTGAACAGGGCCCGTACGGCGGCGTACAAGGTCGGCGGCGTCTCCAATGCGCGCCAGATAGCGACCGCCCTGCACATGTACGCCGATCATTTCGGCTCGATGCCGTTCCATCAGGAAGCCGACTGGCAGGAAAGCAACACGAGGTGGTACAGGTCCAGACGCCGTTACTGGTCGAACCGCCTGATGAAGGAGGGGTTTATCCCTACCGCCGCAATTTTCTGGGGGCCCGGCAGGGATTGGGGGAAAGCTGAAGGATGGCCGAACCCGGCCTCGTGGGAATACAATCAAGGCGGTTGGGGCGGCATAGGCGGTTCCGGTGGATATTTCGAACAGACCGGCTTCGGGCTGTCTGACGGGGTGTCCGACAGCGAAGAAGGCTACAGGAGCAGGTTGCAGCCCGACGGTCCGGGCACGCCGAAAACGGGGGTCGAGTGGGATGGTTACGGACGCGGTAAGCCGCTCAGGCTCGGTGAAGCGAACTCACCCTATCCCGCGATGCATGTGATGCTGACGGACGTCTTCAATTCCCGGTGCTTTGCCGTTAACGACACCAAATATTTTTACGGCAACAGAACGGGTCATCTCGGCCAGATCACACGCTACGACGGGGGAGCGAACGGACTGTACAACTTCGACGGCGGAGTGGTGCGTGCCTATGTGGACGGACGCGCGCACGCCGGCGGGAACAACTGGACTGATGAGAGTTCGACGCTCGAACCGGACCCGGATGAACTCGCCTGGGACCTTGAATCCATCAATGGTATCTTTGTGCCGAGTGATGATCCGCGCGGCGGAGCGCCGGTTTATACCTCCACCTGGCAATACTGGCGCGTTCCGCCCTACTGGTGCGGATGGCGTGCGGAATGGGGAACGGTGCATAGCAGCCTCACGGGGTATGTGTATAACGGATACGATCCTGGTTAATCGGCAGCCGGAGCTTGCAGGACTTTGGCCGAAAAGCTGATAAGGAACACTATGGATGCCGCCGTAAGCTTCCGTGAAACACGTTGATTGCGGCAATTCTATCACCGGGCCTGTGAAATATTCAGTGAATCACGTGGCATCCCACCGTACCTTGTCTGGCATCCCCACCGTGCCTTGTGCCGGTGGAATGAAGATGAAACGTTACGAACTCGCATCAACACCCTT
>JAGYMJ010000159.1 GCA_018400625.1 Planctomycetota bacterium | reverse complement strand
CTTACAACCGTAGCCGTTCATCCGCACGGCCCGCTCCTCCGGCTCTTGCTCAGGCGAGTGTGAAAAGCATTGTATCGTAAAGGAATGAAGAGAAACAAAAATTTGGCTTAAAATAATAGTGAGGGCAAAGATGATTGAGCCAACTTCACAGCTCGATTCTATTTTGCAGGAAACTACGGAATTAATAGCGATAATATTTACAAGCCTGAGAACAGCAGAGGAGCGATGATAATGGGGCATTTTTACTTGGACATTGGATATTTATCCGTACTGCGCCGTGAGGCGCCCCATTTTCAGAGCGGAGTCTCTGAAAATGCGTAGTTACTTATGACTTTTACAACTTAACTTTCTTTCGTCATCAACATTCATATGGATCGCTCCCTTTACCATCTATTTTCTCAATTGAAAAAGCCCTCAATCTGTGTGTGCGGTGATTTTATGCTTGATACCTATGTGAAAGGCCGGGTGAGCCGGGTATCACCAGAGGGCCCTATCCCTGTGCTTCATGTCGACGAAAAGCATCATCGTCCGGGCGGCGCAGGCAGTGTTGCCGCCATGCTGTGTGCGCTGGAAAGTGAAGTTTTTTGTGTCGGTTTGCGGGGAAACGACTGGGCCGGTGAAGAAATGGGGCGGCAACTCAGAAATGCCGGCTGTCATCTCGACGGCTTACTCCCCGTGGAAGACCGTCCTACGACCTTGAAAACCAGATATATGGGATATGTTCAGTCGGCCGGGCGGGGCATACAACAGATAGTGCGGGTCGATGAGGAGTCCATTGAACCGGTTGATGCGCTGACTGCAGAAAAAATTGCAGGCAGCATATCGGGAAAATTAGAATCTGTTGACCTGGTCCTGCTCCAGGATATGGCTAAAGGCATGCTGCCGCCGGAACTCATCCAGCGAATAATCAGGATATGCCGTAAAAAAAATAAACCTGTTATTATTGATCCGTCAATAAAACAGGACTACCAAGCGTATAAGCATGCTGCATGCATACTGCCTAATCGTGTGGAGACAGAGAATGCTGTGAGCGGAAAATTGACCAGAGAATCTGAATACGCCGAAGCGGCTAATCAACTGCTTGAAACACTTGATCTGGATTTTTGTGTTATCACTCTTGACAGGGAGGGAATGTTTTTTGCCTCGCGGGACGGGTTGAGTTCACTTGTGCCGACGACCCCCAGGTCGGTGTCGGATGTTACCGGGGCCGGCGATATGGTGGCGGCTATGCTTGCCCTGGCGTTGGCCGGCGGGATGCAGTTGAAAGATGCTGTGCGGCTTGCCAACGCCGCCGCCGGGTTGGAAGTCTCCCGTCAGGGCGCCACCCCCATAGCTAAGACCGTTATAGAACAGGAACTCCGCGCCTGTGAAGAGCCGGCGGCCAGTAAGATATTATCCGAGAATGACATCGAAGACGTCATCGCTCCTCTACGTCGCCGTGGTGAAACCATCGCTTTTACAAATGGCGTCTTTGACCTGTTGCACCTGGGGCATATCGAACTGATACGCTTTGCGTCCGAGCAGGCCGACCGGCTCATCGTCGGCATGAACAGCGATTCTTCAGTAAGGTCTTATAAGGGCGAAGCGCGTCCCGTAACGCCCGAAAAGATTCGTGCGCGCACACTGGCCGCCATGCCGAATGTCGATTATGTTGTCATCTTTGAGGACCCAAGCGTGTATTCACTTATTGAAAGAATAGCGCCCGATGTTTTGATCAAGGGCGGCGATTATTCAAACAAAAAAGAAGTGGTCGGCTGGGAAGTTGTCGAAGACAGGGGGGGCAGGGTATTGAGGGCGCCGCATGTGGAGGGCTTTTCGACCACAGACATTATAAATAAGATCAGAGGAGCCGCCGATGAAGAGTAAAATACAAAAAATTTTTGCCGATACGGCAAGATTGCATGAAGAACTCCGGGAATATGCGCCTCAGATTGAAGAGATGCTGCATTCCGTCATCGGGAAGATGCGTAACGGCGCAACGCTTTACGTGCTGGGCAACGGCGGCAGCGCCGCCGACGCCCAGCACGTAGCCGGAGAACTGGTTGGACGTTTCCTGAAAGAACGCAAGGCACTGCCGTGTGTCGCCCTCACCACCGACAGCAGTGTGATGACTTCTCTGGCCAACGACTACGGGACGGAAGCGATTTTTGCCCGCCAGATCCAGGCGCTGGTCAAACACGGCGATGTCGTTCTTGCCCTGTCAACAAGCGGTAATTCTCCCAACATACTTGAGGCGCTTAAGCTATCCCAGGAGCTGGGAGCCCTTAATGTGGGGCTGAGCGGAAAAACCGGCGGTGAAATGCTCCCATTGTGTGATCATTGCATCTGTGTGCCGCACGTGGATACCCCGAGGATCCAGGAAGCTCATCAGACTCTCGTGCATATAATCTGTGAATTTATTGAGCAGGAAGTTATACTCGAAGAATAAACTTTTCATCTATTTTTTATTATGGGTTTTAATTTACATGCAGCAATAATACGACTTTTGGCGCTTCTGCCGGCGCTTACTCTCCATGAGTTCGCCCATGCGTACTATGCAACTCAGGCCGGCGATTCTACACCTTCTCAGGCCGGGCGCGTCACGCTCAATCCGCTTGCTCACCTCGACCCCATAGGGACTCTGGCTATTTTGTTTCTCCCGATAGGTTGGGCCAAACCGGTGCCTGTCAATCCGATGAATTTCAAAAATCCCGGCCGTGACGATATCATCGTGAGTGCTGCGGGACCGCTTTCAAACATTTTTCAGGCCGTTTTCTGGGCAATTATTATCAGGATTTTAAGTCTAACCGCGCCGGGCGTTATATGGAATTCCGAGGGGAGTGCGACGGTTGTGAGCGGTTTTCTCTCCTTCATGATACTGCTGAACTTTGCGCTCGCGATCTTTAACATGATTCCTTTAGGCCCCCTTGACGGGCATCATATCGTGCAGAATTCTCTTTCCTATCCCCAGTCGGAGCAATATCGTCGATTTAATCGTCAATACGGTATGGTCGCCCTTATCGGAGTTCTTATCATCGGCAGCATGACAGGAATTCTTTCATGGCTCATTGTCGTTCCGGCCGTTATTGCGGGCAGGCTGCTTTCAGGTATAAACATACTTCAGGCTATAATCGAATCAGGTATATGGTGATACGGGGGAACGAGATGAACAGCAAAGATGAGAAACAAATGCTCAGCTCTGTGGATGGTGATGTTGCAGAGGGAATATCACTTGATGAATTTCGCGCCGAGCTTGATGTTTTCAGCGGGCCGCTCGATCTTCTGCTCCACCTCATAAAGCGTGAAGAGGTCGATATTCTCGAAATCCCTATTTCCCATATTACCGACAGTTATCTGAGCGCTGTTAAAGCGATGGAAATCCTTGACATTAATATCGCCTCCGAGTTCCTGGTCATGGCGGCGACATTGATGGACATCAAGAGCCGTTCTTTGATACCGGACCCCATTGATGAGGAGGATGAGGACCCCAAAGATGAACTCATATATCAATTATTGGAGTATAAAAAATATAAGCATTTAGCCGCCCGGCTTTCTGAGATGGCTGAAAATCATGCCAGAATGCATCCCAGGCGTCCACCATCTGAGCCGACCGAACCACCCGAAACCGAGGTTGATGTCCTGTTGAATGATATTGATATATGGGATTGCGTTTCTGCTTACGGTGAGATAATCAGGGAGATCGAGATGAACCGTCCTGCGCATATAGTTTATGAAGAAATCCCTTTGGCGGCATATATGGAAGAAATCAAGAAAATGCTGAATTTGGAAGGGGGAGATAAAAGTTTTTTAAGTTTCTTTTCCCGTGACAGTTCCAGGGCCCGCATTATCGGCATTTTTCTCGCTTTACTTGAATTGCTGCGAAAAGGAGCGGTGGAATTGAATCAAGATGAATACGATCAAGCCTCTATAACAGTGAGTCTGAGCGAGTGAAATTGTTTTTTTGTCGAACAGGCTTCTAGGGCCCTGGCCGAAAACCCGGCTCGTAGTGGACGCTTTCAAGCGTCC
>JAGYMJ010000158.1 GCA_018400625.1 Planctomycetota bacterium | reverse complement strand
GAGCAAGAGCCGGAGGAGCGGGCCGTGCGGATTAACGGCTACGGTTGTAAGTTGCCAACACGTAGTGCTTAATCATCCTCCCACCGGCACAGGGCACGGTGGTGATGTTACTTGGTTCACTGAGGACTTACGGAAGAAGGGATTCGCTGTTTGCTTAAAGGCAATCACAATGGTTCTTTACGCAATCGGCGCTGATGTTCTAAATTGCCCATGACATCCTCATATTCACGACATACCAATGATTGGAATCCAGCCGCCTTACCGGCATCGTTTTTACATATAACTTTTCCGCTCAAGGCCTCGAAAGCCAGGATGGGATTCGCCCCGTTAAGAATGACCATATCAACTGTATCCAAATCGGCGGCATCGCAGAGTCTGATGTAATAATCGAGTTTCTGCTCACCCGATTCGGGCGGGTTTTGGAAGAGCACAGCAATGTCTATATCGCTGTTCTCGTCCACCGTACCATCAGCAGATGAACCGAAAATGGTGGCCATAACGACATTCTTATCTTTATGAAAAAATTCTCTGAGTTTCGCGATATTAATTTCTATGCGTTCAGACATTTTTTTCTATCTCACCGACAAATCGATCAAAATCACTCAGATTATTTTTCAGTATGCCGACAATGATTTCGGGATCAACATTTTCGTACCGGTGTACTATGAAATTACGGAACCTTATCATATTCCGATAATTCTCGGCGTTGTCAATAATTCCCAATTCCTGGAGTTGGACGAGCGCCTGATAAGAATTGGATGCAGGCGGCCGCCCTTCAGCAGCGACTATTCGATTGGCGATATCTGTCATAGCTTCGATGGATACCTGCAAAATGCGCTCAACACCGCTTTTATAAAAAATATCTCCCTTCAGCCTTCGGGAGGTGACCGGAAGCTCGCCACGCAATCTCCGCGTATTCTCCGCTATCAGTTCCAGCTTTCGCTGAACTACCCCGTTTATTGTCATCATTTCTTACCATGTCCATTTGCAATTGGTATCAGTCCAAATCGACATCGGCCCTGTCAAAATCTCTTCTGAGATACCAGCTATGGAACGCATCGGGATATTCTTCATCCAGTTCCAGTATCCTTCTCCAATTTTCCCGGATTTTGTCTTCCGCACCTTCATCGTCCTGGTGTTCATCGCGGAGGATTTGGTTCTGAATTACTATATCGAGCCTGAGTCTTGAGTATTCAAGCCCCGCCCGCAGGAAATCGATGCGTTTTTCATAGATTTCGGGCTCATTTTCAACGGATGCGGACGCGTTATCCAGGTGGACCTCGGCTTCATCAAAAAAATCATCGTTCCAGATTTCGGACATCGTTCCATGACCTTTCAATATTTCGGTCGCCGATTCTTCCATCATGGTCCAGTATGCTTCAATATCATCGGCGGCTTCGCCGAACGCTCTCCGGTAGTAATCAGAGAGGATTTCTTCGCCGTCGGCATACGGATCCCATGCCATCTGCGCCAGCATGTAGAAATAAGGGCCCTGAGTTGACCAGTGCTGTTCCCACATCGTATCGAAGAACAGGCCCATCACATCCATTTCGGCGGCGAATCTCATATCCTTGATTGCCGCATGGGGGGCTGAGTTGGGCAGTCCAATTTTTCGGCCGGCACTACTGCCCAGATTAGGGCGCCAGAAGATGTTGTCGACCGCTTCCGACCATTCGCGCAAATCATTCCTGTGTTTTTCCGCCATGTCGCCATAGCGATTATGAAAATTGGTAACGGAAGATGCAAAAACATTATCATCGGCTTCGGCCAATTCCGGCGCCGGACGGGATGCACCATAGGCCATTGCGGTAACGTAAAGGTCTTTGTCCGGGAAACGTTCTTTAAGCATGCGACCAAGCGTGTTGGCAAAAGTTATCTGACGGTCCGCCTGGGTAACATACTCCTGGGATATTCCCTCCCAGGTATGCAGTGTCGGTGTTCCGTCTGGATTATCCCACGCCAGACAGGACTCGCATATGCAATATCCCCTGCGGCCGCTGTCGTTGGCGTTGGCGCCAAAAGTTATACGGTTGGGATCGCGTTCGAGCGTTGCCTCGACATCTTGGAGCCATTGATCCCATAATGCCGGATTTGATTTGCACATTTTGACGGTTCTCGGGTTGGGCCAGGCCTCCTCACCGCCGCCTCTCGTGCCGTCGGGCTGGAGAGCAAAAAATTCCGGATTTGTTTCGTGAAACCGGTCCCACCAGCCGGAGAAAGGATGTCCGCCCTGAAAACCCATCGAATCGAGCTGGAGACGCTGCAGACGCACCCATTGATGTGAATGACCCCTGTTGTCCCCCAGCTCGGACAACCTGAACAATGTGCTCCTCACGCGAAATTGGGGGTGGTAGCGGTATTCAAAAGGTGAAAAACTGATCGTGTCGCGTTCAATGATGTCCGTGCCCAGCTCGCCCGGCCACAGCCAGCGCACATCGAGGTAATCCTGCAGGAAGGTATAGACCGCGTTGATGGTCCCGTATTCCTGCTGCTTACCCTCTATAGTCCGGTTGCGGGCTTCCACGACAAGATGATCGGGGTGCCACCGGTCACGTCCCGCAATGACGAGGTGGGAATCATTGGCCGCGATAAGTATCTCCTCGGCATGTTCGAAATCAAAGTCCGTCTCGAGGAAAATCTCTTCCAGCACCGGTTGATAGCCGACCCAGACGGCCGAATCGGGCAAAGGGTCCGGCTCACCCACAATCAGTTCCGGCCGGGCGCCGCTTACTTTCTCGATATACTCCACCAGCTCTTCTGCCGCACGCATGGTCATCGGGGGCGCATCGTCTATAATCACTACGGGAACCGCACTTTCACCGTCTTCAACTAACGTCATGCGGCCGCAAGATGTGACGGCTGAAAACATTAAAGATAGGCCTAATAAAGAAACAACGGACACCAAACGCCTTCCAAACATCCACCCTTTATACCCATCTGTGTTCAAAAATTTCATCATACTCTCCTATACTAAAAAAAACTCGAAATAAGCGCTTAATACAAGCTTGAAAATATATTCTATTTGATCCAAAGCCTTTCTGTCAAATAAAGGCGGGGTTTTAGCCGGTAAATTCCGCCGGTAAACTTTCAACGTCCCTGTTCCAATTATCAACGCAAAGCGCTGGG
>JAGYMJ010000157.1 GCA_018400625.1 Planctomycetota bacterium | reverse complement strand
GTGATTGCCCATATGGATATCACCGAGCGCAAGCGGCTGACAAACGACCTGTTACGGGCGGAGAAACTGGCAGCCGTCGGTGAACTTGTGGCCGGGGTGGCTCATGAGATAAAGAACCCCCTCAACACCATGATGGGATTTGCACAACTGCTGCTGGTCCGTGAGGAAGAACTCGAAGAAGGAGTTAAGAAGGATATACAGAAGATGCATGGCGCCGCACGCCGCGTTGACAGGATTACAGACGGGCTGTTGAACTTTGCAAGAAAAGGACAGGAGGAGAAGTCCCGGGTCGATATCAATGAAGTGCTAATGGAGACGTTAGAGTTGAAAAAAGATCACCTGGAATCAAGGCACATTAAAGTCGATAAAAAACTCGCTCCGGAAATGCCGCCGGTTACCGCATCCAAAGATCAGATGGAACAGGTGTTCCTTAACCTCATCAACAACGCCGAATATTTTATGAGCGAAAAGGATGGCGCCGGGATTCTTACCCTCCGCACTTCACTGGCAGAGGAAAAAATAAAAATAGAGATACTCGACAGCGGCCCCGGAATCCCAGAAGGAATTCTGGATGATCTTTTCTCCCCCTTTTTTACCGGTAAACCGGAGGGGGAAGGAACCGGACTGGGACTTTCGGTGAGTTACGGTATAGTGGAAGAACACGGCGGACGGCTCGAGGCCGCCAACAGAGAGGAAGGTGAGGGGGCGGTATTCTCCGTTATTCTGCCGTTAAAGACCTGAGCCGGACAAGTCGGAAAAGTTTTAAGTTTTAGGTTTTAAGTTTTAAGAACTTTGAAAAGAGAGGTTTCTAAACAAACATAATCAATGAGGCATATCATGGACTCAAGCAAGGAACTGTTGAAAAAAATTCGACTAAGCGCCGTCAAACGTGACCGTATTCTGATAGTGGACGACGAGGAAGATGTCTGTGAATATCTGCATCGGTCGCTGGAGCACTTTGGTTATAAGAACACGCAGGTATGCACGGATGCGGAAGAGGCATTGGAGGTGCTGAAGGAAGGCAAGATCGCTCTGGCATTGCTTGACCTGCGCATGCCCGGCAAAGGAGGGCTGTGGATGCTGGAACAGCTCGGAACCCTTTCCAGCGATACCGCCGCCATCGTTGTGTCGGCCAGCCGGGAGTTCGAAGATGTTAGGGAGGCGCTCAACCGGGGCGCCGAGAGCTACATCAGCAAGCCCGTTCAAATGGAAGAACTCAACCACACCGTCTCCGGCGTGCTGGAGAAAAGATATTTAACCCGGGATCCGGAAACATCGCTTCCCAAACGGTCGGTGCTGATCGAAGCCCTGGCGGCCGGCGAGGATGAGGATTTTTCTGGTTTCGAGGGGTTGGCGCTTGTTTTAATCGAAAATGCCGGGGAGCTGGAGAGCGTTTACGGGCCGGCCGTTGCCAACGAAATAGTCAAACAATTGGCATCCCGGATTCGTAAAGCTTTGGGAAAGTGTAAAAGTATTATTTGCCGCATCAACACCTATCAAATGGGTTTTGTGCTTGCCGATACGGATGAAAAAGACATCGAGGAACTGCTTCAGAAACTTGCATTGGCCTTTCACCAACCGTTTGATTTTGGCGGTATTTCAATACACATTGACGGCAGGATCGGCTTTTCCAAAATCAAGGGCAATGAGAGTGACCCTAAACTTCACCTTCGCGAAGCCGAGTTTGCCTTGAGAAGGGCATCCGGGAAAAAGTGGGGCTGGGCCGTTTACGATTCCATACAGGATTCGGGAGGCCTCAAAATGGCTCGTGAAAGCCTCGAACTGCTCGGCGAATTAAAAAACGCCATGGACGAAGGTCAAATATCTTTCCATTATCAGCCCAAGATATGCCTTGAGTCCGGAACCCTGAACGGAGTGGAGGCGCTGATGCGGTGGCAGCATCCGACC
>JAGYMJ010000156.1 GCA_018400625.1 Planctomycetota bacterium | reverse complement strand
GTGCTTAATCGTCATCCCACCGGCACAGGGCACGGTGGAGGAACAACGGGGTTCACTGAGAACTTACGTTCAATGAAAACAGCCTGATTATATTAAACTCTCTAATTTTTTTCAAATCTATACAAGTAACACTAAAAAACGATTTTATTGGCCTAAACCGGAATTTTTGACTTTTTAAACATTGTAATTTATTGGGTATTTGGTGCTTTGTATTTTGAATTTTACCCCCAATACTTTACGGGGAATTAAGCAACTAAGTACTGCCTCAATACTCTCCCCCCGGGGCAGGCCCAAAACAACTTGCAATTAACTCTTTCTTAGAGTATTATGCTGTTATGTGATTTGTAAGTTCTCAGTGAACCACGTTGTTCCACCACCGTGCTCTGTGCCGGTGGGGATCAAGTGAGACGGGGTTCACTGAACATTTACTGTGATTCGGCTTATTCATTCCAAGGTTTTCAAAAATGGAGAATATCTATGGCTTTTCTTGATGAAAATTATCTGCTTACAAACCCTTCTGCTGTCGATCTGTTCAATTGTGTTAAAGAACTCCCGATAATTGACGCCCATAATCATGGCGACGTAAAAGAAATTCTTGAGAACAAGGGATGGGAAGACATCTGGGAAGTAGAGGCCGCTACCGACCATTATGTTTGGGAATTAATGCGCAAAAGAGGCGTTCCCGAAGGAAAGATCACAGGACAAGCTTCAAATGAAGAGAAATGGACGGCCCTGGCCGGTATATTGCCGGAATGCGCCGGGAATCCCGTTTACGAATGGATCCACCTCGACCTTAAACGTCGGTTTGATATCCACGAGCCCATTAGCACCAAAAATGCCAAAGATGTCTGGGACAAAACTCAGGACTTGCTCAAAAAGGCGGAAATGAAACCTCAAGCCCTGCTGAAAGAGATGAAAGTCGAAATCATGTGTACCACCGACCCCCCCACTTCAGACCTGAAAGAGCACCAACAGGCTAAAAAGCAGGTTAAAGATGTACAGATACTGCCCACCTGGCGTCCCGATAAGCTCATGAATGTCCAGAAAAAAGAGTGGAAAGAAAATGTCGAACTGCTCGGGAAATTTACCGATACGGATATCACTTCATTAACGGGCCTGATGGAAGCCGCAGGTAAATCTCATGATCATTTCGAAAAAAACGGCTGTGTCGCCAGTGACCACGGAATCCTTGAACCGCTTGGGAAATTCGTTAAAGAAAAGGATGCTTCCGCTATATATGACAAAGCCCTGGGGGGAAACGAACTCGACACCATCGAATGGAAAAAATTCATGTCATTTATGATGTGCCTTTTCGGCCGGCTTAATCAGGAAAGCGGATGGGTAACCCAAATCCACATCGGTGCTATGAGAGATTATCGCTCTTCATTGTGGAACTCTCTCGGCCCCGATTCCGGAGGCGATATTTCGACCAACGCCCTTGAGATAGCCGGAAACCTTAAATACTTCCTGAACCAGTTCGCCGAAGAAGGAAAGGTCGTTTTATACTGTCTGGATCCGACACATCTGCCGACTTTGGCAACGATAGCACGTGCATTCCCCAATATCAGTCTTGGGGCTCCGTGGTGGCTTAACGACAGCCCGTTCGGTATGGAACAGCACATCAAATACATGGCTACTATAGATTTGCTGAGTAACCATGCAGGTATGGTTACCGACTCCCGCAAGCTTATGTCCTACGGTTCAAGAACCGAAATGTTCCGTAGAGTGCTGTGCAATGCTGTCGGCGATATGGAACAAAAAGGTCAGTTACCTTTACAGGTCGCAAAAAATATCGTACGAAAAGTAAGTTATGAAAGACCGCTGGAACTGTTCTTCAACAGATAAAAGATGGTCTGGGGATAATTGAAAGGCGACAGAATCCCAGAATTCAATGCGCCGATTACGGTAAAAGAATGGGTTTTAACAAACAATTGTCGGAGCTGTGCAGATCGATTGCTACAATGTTGGATGCCGGGGTCAATGTGCGACGCGCGTTGACCGTTTCAGCCCAAAAATGCAGTAGTAAACGCTTATCTGATGCGATAATACAATGTGAAGCCGAAGTTGGGGCCGGGAATAATCTTCACACCGCGTTGTCAAGACAAAAACATATCCCCCCCCTTATCACCCGATTGGCTTCCGTAGGTGAAAAAACAGGACACCTCCACTCGGTGTTCTTTGAACTCGCAAACTTCTATGAACTCAAAACACGTCTTTGGCGCCGGTTCCTTCAAGCAATAACGATACCAGCTCTCCAGTATGTTCTCGCTGTCTTCGTCTTATCTTTAGCTCATTATATTTTTAACATGATAAGAGATGATACGGGAGGGGTTGCTTTCATACCGCTTTTAGGCTACGGTATTCCGCTAGCGGTCATAATTGCCGGTAAGCTGCTGAATCGCTTCGCAAGCGGGACGAGGTTTTGCCATGAAATATTATGGCGCACCCCCTTACTCTCCCACGTTACCCGCCCCCTGGCGATCACCCGCTTTAGCATGTGCTTTAAGTTTTCATTGGAAGCGGGCATGCATATAAAAGAAAGCCTGCAGACGGCTTTTGAAGCCTCAGCTAATGAAGTTTTCAAAGCCGGTTGCCCGATCGCTGTCAAAACGGTTGAAAATGGGGAGAGCATAACTTCGGCCCTCGATAATACAAGGTTATTTGATAATGAATATATCGAGGTGGTATCCGTCGCCGAGGAAAGCGGTAAAATAGTGGAAAGGATGCAGTGGCTGACCGAACACTACAGGGAAAAGACCACGACCGCGCTCACGATACTGTCGTCAGTTTTCGGTAAACTTATATGGATAACAGTCGCCGTTTTTATCCTGTACTTTATATTCAATATATTCTCAACCTATATTCATCAGATCACAAATATAGTATGACGGATCAATGGGGTTTTGAATTTGTGATTTATTTGTTATTTGGTGCTTTGAATTTTGAATTTGCCGTGACCAATCTCATTTATTTTGACAAAAGAGTTTTTTGTGTACACTAACAATTTTGTTGTTAGCGTACGGAATTTGAGCGCATATCATTACAAACGGGAGGCAATAATGGTCGCAGAATTGATTGAAGGAAAGCCGATTGCAGAACGGATGAAGCAAGAAGTTAAGAGTGCTGTCGAGAACATGCCTGAGCCGCCGAAACTTGTCTCGGTACTGGCCACCAACAACCCGGGCGCCAGATACTATGCCAAAAGCCAGCAGAAGGCTTGCGGCGAGGTTGGAATAGAATACGAACTTCATGATACCGAAATAATCGGAGACAGGAAAGACACTGAATCGTTGCAGGAATACATTCAGCAGCTCAACAGCGATAGAACCGTTACGGGTATTCTTCAGCTGATGCCGCTGCCGGATAATGTTGACGGGCGTGCGGTGCAACGTGAAATAGCACCCGAAAAAGACGTCGAAGGCATCCATCCTGCAAATATTGGCCGTCTCTTCTATGGCGATTTCTCCCTGTCCCCATGCACCGCCCGTGCAGTGATTATTATGCTGGAGGATTTTGGCATTGACCTGGAAGGCAAGGAGACGGTGGTCATCGGCCACAGCGAAATTGTCGGCAAACCATCGGTTGTCATGCTGCTGCGCTCTGTTATGCATTCCCCCACCGTGACCTGCTGCCACATTGCCACCAAAGACCTGACATCCCATACGAAAAGGGCAGAGGTGCTTATAGTTGCCGCAGGTAAAGCGGGACTGGTCAACGGCGAAATGCTCAAAAAAGATTCTGTAGTTGTTGATGTCGGTATCAACAGAATTAAGGTCGAAGAGGGGGGGAAAAAGAAGACTAAGGTAGTCGGTGACGTCGATTTTGATTCCGCCAAAGAGATAGCCGCAGCAATAACGCCGGTTCCGGGGGGTGTCGGCCTGGTAACTACCGCTATGCTGTTGAACAATATAATAGAATGCGCCAGACGTCAATAATCGTCGTCCATTATATTCGAGATGTCGCAATCCAAAATCAATAAAACGAAAAAATTTCAAGAGAAACGAACATGATTTTCCGAAACAACGCAGTCCCTGCCTTCTTTCTTGGCCTGGTACATCAGGCTGTCAGCTCTTTCTATCAAACGTGAAAGGGGTTCTCCCGGTCTGTACTGCGTCACACCAGCGCTTACAGTCATGTTGATGGATTCTGTGCCGAGGTGGATTGGGTTTCCGGCAACGGCTTTTCTGATTTTTTCAGTAACTTTCTCCGCCTCCTCCAGAGGGCACTCTCTCAGCAGGACAACAAATTCTTCTCCTCCCCACCTACATAACACATCGGATTCCCTGATGGTCTCAGATACTATTCTGGAAAATTTTTTCAAAGCAGTATCTCCGCTGTGGTGTCCCATACGGTCGTTTAAGGATTTGAAATGATCAATATCAAGAAGAATGAGTGATACAGGTGATTTTTTCCTTTTGTTTTCCTTGGCCATCTGGGAGAAAATAACTGAGAACACTTCTCTGTTTTTTGCTCCGGTCAAGGTGTCTATATTGGCCAGCCTCTCAAGGCGCTGATTATTATTTCTCATGATGAATGCTACCAGACCCACGACAGTCAGGGTTATGAGCAGGCCAACGGCGAAGTTGAACTTCAGCCTTGCAATCAATCTTTCATGCAAATTCTCGCTGTTTTTTAGGATAAGCAGAATGAGATCGAATTCGGGAATGAACCGTGAGCTGACATAAAATCTGTGATCATCAGTCTTATACTCGAAAGAGGTGCCGGGACTGGTCAGAATGCTTAATGCTTTTGTGCTGAAATTTTCCCAGTTGTGAATATTTTCTGGAATCTGAAAATCATCGGCACTCAAGGTTACCTTGCCTGAGTCATTTACAAAAAACACGCTGCTGTTATATTTGTCCTGATATGTTTTCAGGATATCCTGGACCTGTTTCAATTCCAATCCCACACCTGTTACCCCAATAAGATCATTGTTATAGCCATAAACCTGATAGTTTATAAAAATGGTCATGCGGGACTGATCGGCGGTATCCGTGTCGATATTGATTTCATAAGAGCTGTTCATCCTTCTGGCCCTGAAATACCATTCATCATGGGGGTCATCCTCTGAGACCTTTTTTAGGACCCCTTCGGGATGGTAGTATTTTTTAGATTCTTCTGAAACAAAAAAGGCTGTTATTGTTTCGTATTTTTCCTGTATCTCCTGTAGATATCTGCTCATTCTTTCCGGGTCATGCTCACCGTCGATAACCCAGTCTCTGACAAAAGTATCATGGGCCATGAGAGATGAAATATGGATTGAAAGTACAAGATCTTTCTGCATTTCGGCGTAGATATTGTCGCTGGTCAGAGGCAGGGAATTCTGTCGGATTTCTTCTCCAAGAGATTTATAAGCCACAAAATAGCTTGTTAGAAGGGTTAAAGCAAATCCAGCCAGCAATAGTATGGAAACCAGAATGATGATCCAGTATTTTTTTAACATAAAGGATTTTTTCTCTTATCTTGAGTTTAAATCTGTTAAATGACAAATCAGACTCTCGAATCCTTGTATTTGATTTTGGCCGCAGAACGGAATCCCCAAGATACAACTTGCTCATTCTCCCCCTAATACATATAATATTACACTAAAAGACGTGATGTTTACCAATGAGTGATTTAAAAGTGAGAATGAGAGATTTTATTATAGCCCATGAGATGACACATCTGCTTGAAAGTAAACATAACGAGAAGTTCAAAGGATATATGGATCAGTTTATGCCGGATTGGAAACAGCGGAAGGGAGGATTGGATCGGGCTGCTGCGGCAATCTGATTATTCAGTGATCAATGAAATTAATTACAACACTGAATTGAGACGTAAGAGAGTATCTCGCAGCCCAAACTTTTTAAAAGAGACCAAAACTCTCATTCATATCTTTTACTTATGATTTGGTTCTTTACCTTATATAATAGAGTTGTGAGTTGTGAGTTGTGAGTTAGAAACTTCGAGTTGTTGCCCTGTTTCTCTTAACTCTTCAATCACAACTCATAACTCTTAATTCCGGATCATCCCCCACCGTCACAAGGCACGCGGTGGGGATGCAATACAAGGTTTGGTAGGATGTCACGTGATTCACTGAATGGTTACTCAAATTTGAACTCGATAGGGATGAGACTGAAAGTCGGAGAGAGCGGGTTGAGGGATTAATCTATTAAAGTATAATTGCCGGAGGTTATACATGCTGCAATTGATCGCATGGCTTTTGATATTGATTTCTGTTACCGTATTTGGCCTTACCTGCCCCATAGGGCACGGTGTGCGTATGGTATTTGTACCATCGCTGATACCCTGGTTCGGGCTGTGGTTCGCCGTAGTGTATCTGGGGCTGCAGCTGGCTCTCGGCTTCTGGTTTCGGAATCGACGTATGCTGCTGACGATTGGCGGGGTTTCCCTGTTCGGTATAGTGGCGGCAACGGTGGGTTTCACGTTTGACTTTGTTGATCCGTTGGAGAGATATGAGATTGGAATGGCGAGACATTTGATGGTTACCGGAGCATGTTTTTCGGGCGTAGTACTGGGGGTAGGGATATTGAAGCGCTGGTTTCCTTAAAGGCTACCAGAAATGTAACCCGACTCGTCATCAACAAATAGAGCATTATCCTGGTGAACCGTAACATCAAAAATTAGCAGAAAATAACATACACCTTTTTTACAAGAGAGTTGGAGAGATTGGGCGGGAAGTAAAATGTAAGTATTCAGTGAACCACCTGGCATCCTATCGCACCTTGTGTGGCATCCC
>JAGYMJ010000155.1 GCA_018400625.1 Planctomycetota bacterium | reverse complement strand
CATCATCCCAGTGCAGTCCATCTCTGGACTTATATAAAACAAGGTTGCCGGGGTCGGGTCCCCTCGAACCGGAGCGGCCATGCATAAAGTAGAATTCACCGATCTTATCCGACATTTGCGGATTTCTGATCCTTTTTTTCAAATGCATTGTCTCCGGCACCGACCATGTATGGCCTTTATCTTCGCTGACAACATAATAAAGGTATTCCAAACTTGATACACCATTATATACATAAACGACCATACGTCCATCTTCCAGCACTCTCCCCGTCTGGTACCATTGATATGTCTTATCGGGAAACAGATTGTCGCTCCTTTTAACGAACGATTCCCCGTTATCGGTGGACACATACAAAGACACCGGCCCGGAAGCTCCCCGTCCGCCGACAAAAAGCGCAAAAATAGTATCCTCATGCACGAAAACAGCATCGTAAGTGTAGCCCACATCCTCACCTGCAGCCGTCTCATCCAGTCGGCGGGTTTCACTCCAGGTTTGGCCGTTATCATAACTGAGATGATACACCGGCGCCTGCTTGCCCCAAAAAATCGAAAAGGCCACAACATTTCCGTTGGGAGCGGTCACTGCAGCCGTTACCAGAGAGCCTTGGGGATCATCTCTTTTTGCTTTCACCCGATTTTCTTCCCAGATATTCTTCGAGTATTCAAAAAATTTCGGCTCTTGCCAGCTTCTGCCCCCGTCAACCGAACGTCTGTATTCCGTCCAGCCGTCAGGCAGGTGGCCGCCGCGTATTATCCCCGAGGTATTACTGTAGAACGCCAGAATATCTCCATTATTGCATTCGGTCAAACTGTTCCCCATGTGGCCGGAACGGCCGGTGGCTTCCCTGTTGATGAACATGATTCCGGGATTGGGGACTCCGGAAGGGACGATGTCGAAGCCGGAATATAACTTATCCCTCACACATCGCACGGCCAGCCCATCGTTTCGCTGGGGATTATTTGTCCGACCGCCAAAAGATTCAGGAAACCCGCCTACCAGCGTTCCGACGCCCGTAATGTAAAATCTGCCTCCGCCTCGCTCGGCAAATACGGCGTTTTCGCCCATTCCATAGAACCCGCCGTTCCCGTAACGGCTGCCGCAGGGAAGCGCGTTGAATCGGCTGCTGTTCGTGCCGCCGTCCTCATTCCAGCCGGATCGGCTCTTCATTTCCCTTCCCGCTTCCGAACCCAGTTCTTCGACGACATTGTGCCAGTCTTCATAGCCGGGGATGCGCCATCCTTCCGGAACGATACCGCGTTCATCTTCCAACGCAAAGCGGTTGTAAAGCTTGCCGAAAAGGTCGGCGAAATCGGGATTGTTCTCATAATAACACCATGCGGGCATTCCAAAATGACACGCGCTTATCCACTCTTCTCGGGTTCGTGCCTGCGGAACAGGGTCGGCGTTACGGAACTTGCCGGTGTTAAGATTCTTCGCGGTCCACTCCAGATCACCGATGATAACCGTTCTCGGATCGGCCCCGACCGACTCGTCGCGTCCGCAGTATTCGATCCACGCCTGGTCTTCACTGTATGCTGAATTTTTCATTTTAGTTTGTTTTACAGGATGTTTTTGAGCTCGCCTGACTGGAGATGCTGACGCTTTGGCCGGCGGCATCGCGTTTTTTGTTGCCGAAAGAGGGCATATTAAGAAGTTCCGAATCTGAAAATACCGGTCCGTCCTTGCATACAAGATAGCCGTCGCATTCGCATTGACCGCAAACCCCGATCCCGCATTTCATGTAACGTTCCAGAGCGACCTGACATGATATGTTATTTTTTCGGCATATCTGCAGAATCGATTTCATCATCGGTTCCGGGCCGCAGGTATATATCATATCAAAATCGCTTGCGACGTATCCTTTGAGCCAGTCGGTCGGTAGACCTTCCATTCCGCAACTGCCATCCTCAGTAAAAACAATCTGGTTCGGAAAGCGGTCGAGGT
Organism: Planctomycetota bacterium; assembly: GCA_018400625.1. GTDB lineage: Bacteria > Planctomycetota > Brocadiia > SM23-32 > SM23-32 > PUMZ01. Next base: position 2,874 of record JAGYMJ010000155.1, on the reverse strand, counting down.
AGAGGATGTCTTTTTCTGAGGGGGCTCCCTGGATCAACGAAGCGCCAGGTAAACTTTCGGCCAGCAGCGACAGAGGTGCCATACCGCAACCTCCTCCCACCATCGCAATCCTTTCGCGCGGTATCTCATTGTATTGTGAAAAACCACGTCCAAACGGCCCCCTGAATCCGACTTTCTGCCCCTCTTTTAATTCGGCAAGACGCCTGGAGAAATCGCCCCGCACCATCACCGTTATACCGAATCCCGCTCGGGATAAATAAGAGATAACGAAAGGCTTTTCGTTCATGCCGGGTATCCAGACCATCACGAACTGGCCCGGGCGGTTATTAAAAGGCAAAAACGACGGCTGATTGACGTCGGGAATCTCAAACAACAAAGACAACATTCGCGGCGTTTCTTGTTTTTTTTCCACCAGCGGCGCCATGACGGGACAACTGGGAGGAAGGGTATTAAATTGTTCGGCAGATGTATTATTTTCTCTTTCAATCATTGGCCGCTCCTATCATATCTTCGAGGTGAGCGATATTCAATCGTTTGCCGATGTGTTTCAATTCATTGGAGATTTCACTGAAAACAGAGACTCCGCGTTGATAAACTGCGGTTCCAATCCCTACGGCGGAAGCGCCGGCCATGATCATCTGCATAGCGTGTTCCCCGCTCGACACCCCGCCGACGCCGATGATCGGCGCCTTGCGGCCCGCATTCCGTAGAGCTTTATACACATCATACACGCATCTTAACGCCACGGGCCGCAGCGCAGGCCCGCTCACACCCCCAAAACCGAAATCCAGAACGGGGCGTGCGGCCTCGATATCGATCAGCATCCCGGGCCCCATGCTGTTGACGGCCGTCACCCCGCCGGCGCCCCCTTCAAGCGCGGCAAGCGCAAGTTCGCCGATGGCGGGCACGTTGGGAGAAAGTTTCACGAATACCGGTTTATCCGTAACCGCACAGACAGCACGTGCGATCCGCTCCGTCGCTTCGGGCGTGCCATGTCCGGCCAGCGTGCCGTAACCGGGCGTATGGGGGCAGGAAAGGGGGATTTCAAGGGCGTCAAATCCGCATTTCATCAACCGCTCGGCGGCGGTCGCGAACTCATCGGGAGTCTGTCCCACCACACTTCCAAAAACAGGTAGAGGTATCGACCTCACCTCGGCAAATTCTTCTTGCGCAGCGACGGAACCGGCGTTGGAGTAGCCGACCGCGTTGAGCATACCGGCCTCATAAGCGATGACGGTGGGATTGTTATGGCCTTTTCGCTCCACTGCCGTTACCGATTTTATCGTGGCCGCTCCGGCGCCGCAGCCGGCGATGCGCTCAAGTAAGGCCGAAGAAAGGCCGAGGATACCGGAGGCTAAGATTGTCGGGTTTTTAAGTCTTATACCGCATAATTGTGTGGATATATCCATCTGATCAATACTCATTAAATTCTCCGCAGCTTCAGCGACTGTGCTGTATTTTATATTTCGGCAAAAGCTTTTCTTTGGTATAACCAACCGCCAATAAAAATTGCCAGAAAAAAGTTAAAATTATCAGACCTGGAAGATACAAGCTGCTTTTCATCCCGCACATGCCTTTCAAAGCGGTTTTGCAACTCAAAACCACCATGAGGAGTACATAAGAGAGCGGTATTGCAAGCACAAAAACAACTTGGCGTATAATGGCGGGATGCCATTTCTGAGGATCAAAGACGGAGGCCGCCCAGTCGTCACGTATCAGCAGAATGATGACAACATAAACGAACAGGTTGACCAGCGCGATCGGCCATTCCCAGGGGATATAGGGGATATGGAATCCGGAAAACCACCCCCACAAAAATATCAAACCCGCCCCAATTACAGCATAAGGGATTCCCCAAAAGAAAGTTATCGGAAGCAGGATGGAAATTAAAGCGACCATGAAAAAAGGGCCGTTCAACCACTGAACATCCCACCGCCGTCCGATGGTTGCATCCGCCTGACCATAGCTCAATCCGGTCAGCAAAGAATCAGCAATCGAGGGGTTTTTCCCTGCCTCTCCCTGATATTCCATCGCCCCGGCCGCCGGCTGGAACATGATTTTATACCCGGCGTTTTTTATCCTGAGCGACAATTCAACATTTTCAGATAATCGGGGAAGGCTGGAAATATCTTCAACACCAATATCCCTGAGAATATCCGTCCGTACAGCATCACATTTGAAAGAAAGCAAATCTATTTCCGAAATCTTTTTTGGTTGAGGTGCCGAATGTGATGTGACGGTATAATGAAGCAATCTATTCATCTTGTTTCCGCCTTCGCATAACGGCCGTACACGACCGGAAACGGCGCCCACCGAATCATCTTCAAATGGCCGCAAGAGGTTCTCAAGCCAGCCGGCGCCTTCCGGTATGTAATGCGGGTCGATCCAGACGATTATATCGCCTCCGGCCGGCTTCAGTCCGGAAGCGAGCGTTTTTATTTTGCTTCCCCCATAATTTTTGATTTCGACGACCTCGACACGCGGATTCTCCGTATGCCGGCACTTATACGTTTTATCGGTCAGCAAAATGATTTCGAAGCTTTTCCCTTTCTGCTCCAATAAAACATCCATGCATTGACGGGCGGATTCCGGATTCAATACGGCGGGAACGATTATTGATACGGTATTTTTGTCGCGTTTGTCCTTTTTCATTTTTTTTATTGAATGCTCTTTCAAAACTCTTTCATGACAGAATACCGATAAATCCTGAAAAAATCAAATAAACCAAAGTGTGAAACGGAATATCCGGTCTGATTTTTGACAGGATTAACAGGATCGACAGGATTGTATTCAGTGATAAGACCCCTCGGCAAAAGATAAATAGTAAGTATTCAGTGAACCACGTGGCATCCTATCGCACCTTGTGTGGCATCC
>JAGYMJ010000154.1 GCA_018400625.1 Planctomycetota bacterium | reverse complement strand
TTTTCAAACAGCACATCGGCGTCATCTTTTTTGCCGTAACGCACCGGCAGGTCTTTGTCCTGCTGCGTATTGTCCCAGCACCGGCAGAAGGTCTCCATGAGGTCCTCCTCACCGGCCTCGGCTCCTTCGAGTCTCCTCTGGTGATACAGGGCGATAGCCTCATGCACCGATATGCCAAATATCAGAGCGGAGGGGATAAAGGCGGGCGGCATCTGGAGACGCCGGTGAAGATGGTATTTCTTCGGGCACATCAGGAACTCGTTTATTTTGGAGTAGCTGATGCTTTCGGTTCGGCGCTTGTTTTCGTCTTTGACGGTAAGTGTCATAACCGGTTTTTAACCTCCGTTTTTAAGTTGATCAATCAGAGTTGAAGCGTCCCCGATGCCAAGCTGGTTGGGGTAGCTCACGCCGAAAGATTCAGAGAGCATATCCTGGATTCTCTGTTTATCCAGGCCCTTGGAGTTGGCAATCGCATAAATAGCCCTTACCTGAGCATCCGTGGCTTTTTTGCCATTGCCATTGCCGCTGGCGGCTCCATTGCTTCGCCCGCTGCTGCCATTGCCTCCGTGGCCATTTCCGCCATGTCCGTTACCACCGGAGCGATTTGCAGTTCGGCGGGATTGACTTCCGGGATTTTGGGAGTTCTGATTCCCAGAAGCAGCGTCCTGAATCTGCTCCTGAATGCTGTCTTCCAGTATGCGGTAGAGCTCCTGGTATTTTTCTTTGAGATCGCCCCGCGTGGTATTACTTCCGACTTCGACCTCCATACCCGCATTAAAGTTCTGGCTTGAATACTCAAGGCCCGGTATGGGGACCTTCTTGCTGACATTCGCGCTTAACTTGATCATGTTTTATCTCTCCTGAAAAAAGGTTTCTCGTACATAAAAACAGCCCCGCCTTTTCACCTGGGCAGAGCTTTTCGTTTGCTTCCTTCCTCTAAAGATTTCCGTCAGAGACCGAGCGCGGCCATCGCTTCCTTCAGCACCCGGTCGCCTTCATCCATCGGCCGGACTGTTTCGATGAACACAAGGGCGTCTTCACCGCCGACCTCATGGATACTGCCCGGCGGCACGCCGTCTGTGTCGCGGTCAACGCAGACGACTTCATCCGCGCCGTCGCAGAAAACTCTCCGGATATTGCCGCCCTTGATCTCGACAAGGATGGTCTGTATCTGCTCTTTTTGCGTCATTGTCATAAAGGTCTCTCCTTTACTTGAAATAATAAGTGTGAACTTTTCTCACGCATCCTCCAGCATATTTTTCAGCCGGTAGAAGCGCATTCTTACCTCATAGCCCGCGGCGTCATGGCACTTAAAACCGCCGCTTAGAAACTCGCCGTCGGCTATCTCGTTACCGCTCAGTTCGCACTCATAGCCCACTCCCGTCTCGTCAACGTAGGAGGCAGAGAACCGGACCGGCGGCTTTTTCTCCAGCCCCCAGGACGTGAGAGCGGGCCCGTGGTCGATGAAAATAACGCCCGCCGTCTCAGCCAATTGAACAAATTTCTTCAGCGTCTCGTTTGGCACTTTTTTCCTCCTTCATTTTCTTGAGTTCATGTTCGATTACTGCGCACATCACATCCTTCCCCGGCCACTGGGCATCGGCGACCCTCTCCAGAAGCTCCGCTCGCTGCTCGGCACAGAGCTCCTCATCCATCTCCTGAAGCGCTTCGCTCAGGTCCCTGTCGATCAGGATATACATCACCGGGGTATCTTCTCCGAAAATGCGTGATAAGTCTCCAAGCGTCTGCATAAGAGCCTCTCCTTTTTTTTCCCTTGAGTTAGGGCAGGTGATAATAAAGCGATAGAACCTGAATAACGACGACATATCGCTTCATGTTACTGTCCTGCCGGTTTCTTTTCTCGCACTCTAATCTGTCTGCAGCATTGGTAAGGCCGTATTCGTGGAACACGCAGGAATTGAAGTCCTGATAAAGCACATCGGCCTCGGCATCGCCGTAGGATTTCCTGAACGCTTTTATCTCCGCCGCCTCTTTCAGGTAGTTTGCCAGGCAGCGCAGGCTGCACGGGCGCAGGGACTCCAGGTATTTTTTGTTCTCGACCGGTCGGGTTAAATCTCCCGCCGTTTTATCCAGAAAGTGGGCAAAATATCCCACCGGGTCTTGATCCAACCAGACCTGGAGCATGGCATTCAGGTTCTGGATAGTTAGCTCCGGCGCCAGTTCTGCGGCCCGAAGATAACCCGCGCTTTTAAGCAGTCGCACTTCGTTATCCTGAGATACAACGGTCAGCATATACCGGCGCGCGCCGCTGACCCCGCTGTCTTCGCTCATAACGTGCTGGGCCTCCTCGATGGCCGCCTCGAAGTCTGCGGCTTTTACCGTGATAAAGTGAACATCTTCCCGCATGTTTAGTTCCTCCCTGAAATTTGAAGTTTTGATCAGTGCATATTTTTTTTAATTACTGTTTCAAGATACCCTGCTCCGCTGCGCTCCGGTATCGGCCACCGGTTCCGATGGCCATGAAGTCGAGCAATTTAACACCCAGTATTTTGCCTGACTCCGCCAGTTTCTGAGCACATGCCCTGTCCTGGGGGCTGAGTTCGGGATCGCCCGAGGGGTGATTATGGGCCAGGATCACGGCATGAGAGTTAGTGACAAGCGCCCGCTTGAAGACCTCGCGCGGGTGGACGATGCTTTCGTTGAGGCTGCCGGAGGAGACCCGCCAGAAGCCTGCGGGACGGTGCCGCGTGTCGAGTGAGATCATGCACAGCACTTCTTCGGCCTGATCGGAGAGGCCGAAGACCTTCTCGAACACTTCGGCGGCGTTTTCAGGCTTAGTTATGCAGCCGCTCGGCCCACAATACGGCGCAGCCTGCTCACGCACGAGTTTCAGGGACAGAAGCTGCGTGCCCTGGGAAGATACTTCAGATTTTTCTGCCATAGACGACCTCCATGAATAAAATTTTGGGGAATTGAGTCGGGAAGGGAACTTTTTGTGAGAATTCCTTGTATAAGGGGCGAACTTCTCGTTCAAGTTATATGCGGCTTATAAATCTGATAAAAAAACAGAGCACGGAATTCCACCGTGTTGATTTCTGAATAGTCTTGCTATTCATGGCCAGCGGGATTGAGTGACTGGCGTCTTTCCTCTTACCTTGCAGAGCAGGCGCTCCCACCTGTTGTCTTCTCAGCAGCTCACACTGCTGATGCCTCGCGTTAACGACGGAGGTGCGCCGTTGTTTCTATTCTTCCATTGCCTATTGACAATGAATCTCTGTCCGAAACAAAGGAAACAGAACTTTTACGACTTTCAGCAGTTTATGTATGCGGGCAATTTGAACACCTCCCCTGGTGGGAAGACTTGAGGACTCCAACCTCAAGAAGGGAATGACCTGTTAGACCTCTTTAATTTCCCGGCGGCTGTGGCTCGCCTCCTTTAGTGGCATACAATTCAGCCTACTTATTATATTATAGCACGAAATGGACTTAAATTAAGCAATAGTAAGGCATTAAGTGCTGATCATAAGATAAGAAAATATTTTTTGAGGGAAAGTTTATGATTTCAGTTGACTTCGCTGTGTTTTGTGCCTATTATTTAAGTATAGGGTCAATTGTTGCATAGAAAAAGACTTGGAATTTTATCAGTGATGAAAACTTCTTTTATCGGAGGATTTTATAGTCTGAAGTAAATAGAAGCTCTTAAAAGTAAATAAGCTGTCTTAGTTGTTGCCTCAGATGGAAAATACCACATTTTTGTTTGAACA
>JAGYMJ010000153.1 GCA_018400625.1 Planctomycetota bacterium | reverse complement strand
GGCGCCTCGTAGTGCTTAATCATCATCCCACCGGCACAGAGCACGGTGGTGATCAAGTGAGACAGGGTTTACTGAATATTTACACAAATACCTTTATTGAATTTTTTCAGCTCACCGCCAGAAGTGAGATTTTAGCCGTTTTTTGTTCTCCCGACTCCATTTCGGCCTTCAGGCGATAACCATCATCCAATGTTTCAATACGGACATTCATTGTTACGGTCATATTCGGAGAGACCGGCGCAAAAAATTTAGCTTTTTCAATATTTGCAATCTTCAGTGAGTTTCCCAACGCCATCTCACCAACCACGACAACGGCCTCTATCATGCCCACACCGGGCAGGATAGGCTGCCCTTCAAAATGGCCCTGGAATCCAATAAAATCAGCAGGTAAGCTGAATTCAGCAGCAATAGTTTTGTCCCCATCTTGTTGCGTGACGGATATTGAATCGCAAAGTTCTTTTTTTATACGGTTCATTTTCTTATTTATAATTCCACCGAACGCGTTCTTATTATTAACCGATATTTGTAACGCCGGTTGTGCAGTACAATACCGCGTGGGAACACGTAGGAAGTTCCCTTATTTTTTATCTTAAAATATTCATAGAAGGCAACCTCCCACCGGGTGCGCCACTTCGATCCAGCACTTTTTTTCAGCAGCAGATTCCCTTCACCTCCAAACACATATTCGATCATCTTGTCGTTCCGGGGTTGCCTGAAACTAATTTTTCTCCTACCCACATGTGGTTCGGCCTTTTTCCCGGGCAACAGATCAAAGTATATGCGTCTGATATCATTACCAACAGCATCGGCAAACCCTTCATGTTCCTTGAATTCGGGCAGTGCATGCTTCAGGTGGTTTCCCTCTTGATCCCCGGATATGTGGAATAACTGCATGCCCATATGGTTGACACACACTATTTCAAATTTTCTTTCCCGTCTGTTTATGGAAGCATAACCGAGAGCGGCAATCTGACGCCGAAAAAAGCGGAAAATTATTGAATTATCGGTTTCAAAATTACTCGGGATGCTTTCCGCAAAATCAGAGACAACCATTGGGGGATCAACTTCGCCCACCGGAGTCAGCTCATGCGGCTCAAAAGGGGGGGTGTAGCAGCCACTCCCAAAGAGGCATGCACAAAAAACCAGGGTCGTCCTGACTATGGGAAATGCCCAGTTATTTTTCAACATATTGTTTCGGCTTCCTCTCTTTTTATACGCAACAGAACACACATACCCGGCACAGCAAGCATGGCGGCCATAAAACCGGCTGTTACCCCAATAACAAGCGTCAAACCAATAGACAACAGAGCGGGATGTTGGGCAAAAATCAGAACACCCGCTCCTGTGAGAGTGCTGATCGCCGACAAAACAATAGCGCGGCGGATGGGCCGCATGACACTCTGTCCACGGCTCCACCCATGTACCATGAAAATTCCGTAATCGATGCACAGTCCTATTACCACTATCCCCGCGATCATATTGGCGATATCCAGCGATAATCCCGTAATAGCCATTATAGCAAAAAGCCATAAGACTCCTACTGTTGCGGGGGTCAACGCAGCTACAGACATCCGAATGCTGCCGGTCAGGGTCAAAACAATGAAAAGAATAAGTGCCATTGCTATCGCCGAAATATACTTCACTTCGGAACTTATTGCTTTTGAAAGCGACTTGCCCAATGCCGAAGGAGATGCAATAAAAATTTCGGGCACAATTTCCGCTCTGTCCGACATCGTTTGCCCCGCTTCTTCGGTGTCCGGAAAAAAAGTCATGAATCTATATTGGCCGTGATGAGAATGGACAAAACGGTCCTCTAATTGGGCGAAGACAGGATTGTCAATCGGCCGTGGCGAGACTGAGCCCTGATTTTTAACCGTATTCCAAAAAGGTTCAAACGTGTCTTTGGCAAAACCATATTCCTGGGCGGCCTCATTGAGATAACCTCGAGTCTGTTTAATACGCTCCTGAGTCCAGAAATTATTCCAACGCTCAAGATTTCTTTTGCGTGTGGTTTCAGATGGCCAGAGCATAGCAAAATTGCTGAATTGTGCGCCCCGTTCTGTTCTTAGCACCGAATAAAAGCGATCATTTTTTTCAGCAGCCTCTTGGTAACTTCCACCCGTTACAACAGCAACCGCCTGACCGGAACCATTTTTGGTCCAGATCTTTTGAAAGTCTTCTTCCGCTTCCAATATCTGTTCTGCAGTCCCATCCAACTGTGTAACGGAAGTGTTCATCTGCAGATTGCGTGAAAAAAAAATGGCAACGATTATTGATAGCAGAAAAAAAATGGCAAGAAAAACATGGTTTTTTTCTGAAAGCAGTCTTTTACCCAAGGTTTCTTTGGGGGAAACTTTGGGGCCTGTCTTGAGTAGAGCCGGCAGGAAAAAAATTGCCGCAAAGACCGACAAAGTAATGCTTATGACGGCAAATACTCCCAACTGTCTGTAACCGGGTATAGCAGAGGCCAGAAATGCAGCGAAGACACTGAGCGTGGTGAGCGCCCCAAGCACCAACGGCTTGAGAATGCGTTTAACAGCCAGGTATGGATCGCTGTTGTGACGCATTGAAACATAAACTTGTATGCCGTAATCAACCGCGATCCCTGCCAGTACGGCACCGAATCCTATAACTAAATACGAGAGGCGCCCCAGCAGCAACGCTGAAAGGTTGATGGCAAATATCACTGAAACGGCGGGGAACACAAACAGTATTATTGCCCGAAGATCTTTGAATATGCCAAGAAACAGGACAAGGAAACCGAGAGAAGCTATGATTACTGTCCGGTGTATGTCCCTGCGGAGAATATCTTCATTGCTCACACTATGCTGATGACCTGCTATAAGATCAGCAGATAAGCCCTCCGGCAGCCGGGCAACCACGCTTTTACTGAAATCAATGAGATCCCTGGACCCTACAGTATCGGTAACCGGCACGTTTGTCTCCAGAAGCAACATGGCATGACGTCCGTCAGGATGAAACAGATGACCATTTTCCAGCTCTGCACGGTAGCCGAAGGAAGCTGAAAGTGCTTCCATACGTGCCAATATTACCGAACTGATATCAAAAGGATCCCGGCGAAGAATCTGCATCAGAAACGAACCCTCGGGGCGGGCTAAACGACCGTACCAGCGGCCTAACAATCTTTTTATTTCGTCGCGCCCGAGCTTTTCATGCATATCCTCTATGTCATCTTTTCTCAGCAATTCCCCGCTATGATCGAGGAAAAACATGACATTTTCTACCATTTCCCCTCCACCAGGGAAACGCACCACTTGCTCGATCATATCAGATTGTTCAAACCTGTCAGCGAGCCGATCCAACTCAGCCAGGACAGAGGCTTTCCCCATTTTTTCAGGTTCGATTTTGACATTGACAGCAAGCTTATCTCCCAAATGAGAATCTCTGAGAAATGAAATGGTTTTCAATGCCTCACTCCTTTCTGGGAGCATAGTCTCAAGCATGCCCTCGAACGGCACACCGAGCAATCCCACAGAAGCGATAATGCTGCATAATATCAGCATTAACCCAATAGTTCGTGGACGGTGGGTTAACCGGCGGAAAAGGCTTTCAAACGAGATTTTTTGCATTTTAAAAGTGATTTGTAAAGTGCTGGGAGGGACTCTTTAAATATAATCGGCTTTTAAGATATTTCTTGACGGAGGAGTTTGGAGTATTCAACTGGAATTAGTGCGGAGGTCTGACCTCCCAAACATGTTCATCGAAATCTTTATCAAATTGGGCATTATCAAAATAGATGGTGGAGAGGCTGTCATTGACTTCATGCATTATGATTTTTTCGATATAACGGGCGTCCTCGCCAAAAACGATCGTTACGCTTGTCAGAAAATCTTCAGCCATCGTGTCCGTACGTGGAGTAAAGACCAGAACCGGGGGTTGAATGCTTTCGACTTTAAGGTTGTAATGCTCGAGTAATTCCTCATACCGGCCGGAGAACCAGCCTGTTAGCTGCTGAAACATGGCACCGTAAACGGGATTGCGATCAAGATCCAGAGTCTGGATCTGATCAGTATCTTCATCCCATTGCCTGAGCTGAGAATTGCGTATAATCATCCGGTACCGAACCGGCTCCTCGACATGCCAGGCGATATTATCCGGGATCTCCATAGCCATGCGTCCCTTTATTGTCATCGTTCGTTCAAGCACGGCCAGTTGTTTTTCCTGTCGGAAGTCAGCGGATACAGTCGAGATATCCGCCATCTTTTCTTCAAGATTTTCCAGCAGTTCCCGGTCACTAATTCCTGTCTCTTCAGGGATGCCGGGGGATGGTAAGAGAAAAAAAAGGAGAAAAAATAAGAACAGAGCGAAAAATGAATTGAGTGTTTTAGCCGGCATAATAAAAACCTCTATTTAGCATCTTGGACACAATACTTTTCGATTATTGAACTTCAGATCACGGACTGGACGCATTATTGGCTTTGGGCTTATTATTCGGCCCCTTTTGGAAAAAAGTCAGTTCGCCGGCGGCAATTTTCTTTTCGTTGCGAAAAATTTCTCCGGCAACGGCACCGAAGTCACCGAGCTTGCCCAATTTTTTCAAATAGATAAAAAGCCTTTCTTTCACCCGGGCATGACCGGTTATTTCGAGTTTTTTCACAGTGAGCAAAACCCCCAGGTGCCGGGCTCTTTCCTCAGGACTCATCGGGAAGCCCTCCAGCGCCGCGACCGACTGAGCGATAAGCTCTACGTAAGCAACCTCATCCAGAGTTGCATCGTCGTTCAGAAAAGGATTTCCCGGTTCTATACTCGCAGAAATACACCCTTCTCGTTCCCCAACACGGCATATTTTGTCCACGAGAAGCATGGGAGAACGATGCGGGAGATAGGGGCGGACATCAGCCGGCAAAAATTCTATATCTTCAATTTCGTTATGCCAGCACAAAGGGTCGGAGGCCAGATAATCGCCGGTCAACTGGTAGGCCGCGCCGCGGCACCCGTAGCACACTTCAGACTTCTCACAAACACCGCAAGGCCCCTTGATACGGCTGCGGTAGTTGCGTAAATTGTCTATAACCTCGCTCTCATCCAGGATCTGCTTCAAAGAAGTTTCTTTCACGTTGCCAAGGGGGAGAGTTACCCCAACACATGGCATAACATCGCCCCGGGCATTAACTAAACAAGAAAAACAATGACGCAAGCAACTGTTGCCGACCAGCGGGGGTTGAGGATCCCACTTGCGGCCGAATTCTTCCCTGTCGATCCGGGCCAGTTGCTCAAACAAACTATGTTGTCGTTTGAGATCAAGTTTCCCCCATTCCAAATTGTCCAGGGGGGATTTTGCACCATCTCCAAGGTTATCGTGCCTATCTAATTTGCTGCCTTCATCCCCGGCAGCCCGGCCCTGGGGAGTTATCATCTCAAAGTAGGGTTCAATATTACTTTTGCGCAGCCAGCGCCATATCTGCGGAAGTTCATCGATATTTTGTTCACATATAACAGTGCTTGCAGCAAGACGCTTGCCGGGGGCTGGATAGCCTGCTTTTTTGAGATTTCTCAAGGCCGACTGGATAATATCATACGCATCGTCCCGTCCGGCCATTTTATTCTGCAGCTTGCGGTCACGACTGTTGAGTTTCAACACGACGGCAACATCGTGTTCGAACATAAACCTTGCATTTTCAACCGTCATATGGCTTCCATTGGTGAACATTTCTACCGTCAGTCCACGATCGTACATCACACGGATCCGTTCATGAATTGAGGGGTAGATCATGGGTTCCCCGCCAAGAATGATGATTTTTTCAGCTCCCAGTTTCTGCGCCTGAGATATTACATCATCGATTTCCTCCGGCAAAAGCTGTTCCTGTACGGTATCATAAGCATTATAACAGTAAGGACATTTAAAGTTGCAAGCGAGCGAAAACTCTATCTCCATAGAAAGCAACCCTTTGCGATCTACAGCATCAGCTATGCGCTCAGGCGAAAAACCAAAGCCGTCTATGGATGTGTGACAATCCCCGTTCATGATTCTCTCCTGTCAATAAACCTCATTGGTTTACGGTAGCGCGGCGAAAAAATTTGGTTATGTATTACGTCCAAAGGTTCAATAATCACGCGCGGTTTGACCCTCAAACGGCTCTGCAATAATTCGGCTATCCGGCCAGCATCCCAATCCGAATCTGATACGGCGACATGCACTGTTACTGCATCGGACAATGTATTGTCGCTGCTGACTTCAAGGAAATGTTCTTTAACCACCGGTATCTCTTCTAAAGCCAGAGCAATAGATTGGGGATACAGGGTCGTGCCCTTCAGTTTGATCATCTGTTTTTTACGGGTCAAAATAGGCCCCAGCCGAATTGATCGGCGTCCGCAGGCACAGGCTTCTTCGATTAAAAAGCTGATATCGCCGGTCCGGAAACGCAGAAGAGGCATCCCCTCCACGGCCAAAGGGGTCAGAACAACCTCCCCCGTTTCACCGGTTTCCACCTTTTGACCTCCTTCATCCAGTATTTCCACAACGGCCAGTTCGGGATGGAGGTGTCCCCCGTTTTCTTCTGTACATTCGCAGAAGGTGGAAACGGTTTCCGAAGAGGCATATGTGGAATAAACGTCGGCATCCCAAATCTCCTTCAGTTTTCTGCCAAGCGGCAAGGGTTGCAGGTCACTTCCCCTAACCGGTTCCCCAATGCAAATAAGCTTCTGCACTGATGACCCGACAGGATCAATGCCCGATGCATCGAGATGAACAGCGAGTTTAAGCAGAAATGAGGGCACTCCGATGACCACTGTCGGTACGATGCGCCGGATAATCTCGGTATGGCTCTCCAGCGTACCATGCCCATTGCGCACAGCGGCAGCACCGATGCTGCGAGTCCCAAGAAAATAAGCCAAACCGGCCACAAAACAACGATCCATGGTACATGTCAGCAAAACGCGATCAGTGCTTCCGATCCCGGTGCTCTCAAGCGATTGACGTTCATTGTAGGCTAAACGTCGGAGGTCGTGTTCTGTATAAGCAATTTTAGTGGGAACGCCTGTGGTGCCGGATGAAAATACTATATCGACGATCCTTTCGCTCGGGGCGGCAATAAATGCATCGTTATCCGTTCCTATATCTTCCTTGCTGGTAAGCGGAATATCAGTAAGCCTTTCCAACGTCATGTCATCAACGCTGACACCTGCCTTTTCCAGGAGCCGATTGTAAAATGGAGAATTTTCGGCGCAATAGCGGGCATGTTTTTGCAGTAAAGATTCCTGTATTTTTCGGATGTGTTTCCGATCAGCGAATTCTATATCGCGGTATGGGCTGAAATTTATCATTTATCGGTCATGCCCTTCCGGTATTTTTTTCTTTTTTTCCCATATTTAAATATCTTGCTCACAACGGTTTTCTATAATATCAATTTCTTCCTGAAGCAAATTCCGGACATGATTTTTCAGTTTGAAAGGTGACATATCTTTATAGTCTTCCCACCTTAATGCCGGCAGTTTATGGACATGCACAACGCCAGGATGCAAAAGTAACGACCCTTTAGGAGGTTTGTCCTCATTACCACTGATGGCCAACGGTACTATGGTCGCATGGATACGTTTTGCAAACCGAAAAATGGCGCTGGTGAACTGTCCCATACATCTGCCGCCTGATCTTGTACCTTCCGGAAAAGAAACCATGCTGACACCTTCATTGTAAAGTTGAGAAGCCTTTTCAAAAAATGATTCAACCGTCATCTCATGTATGCTTAAATAGCCGGCAATGCGAGCCATAATACCCAAGACCGGAATCCTTAACGGCCATTGCTTGGCTATTTGGATCGCTTCATAGGGTAAACATGCCATAAGAAATGGATCGGATGCCGATCGGTGGTTACATATAAAAATAAAGGGCCCTTCCCTGTCTTCAGGGGATTTATCTTTGTAACGCACTCTTGCAAACGGCCAGGCACAATGCAAAATGAGCCAACCGTAGTAGCTGATAGCCCTTCGGGTCATCCACATGGTCTTGCGATGCGGTATAAATGCGGACAGTACAAAAACGACTGAAGTGGCAATGGGAATATAAAACAGAGAGAAAAAGAAAAAAAACAGAGAAAAAAACAGGTTCTGCACAGCTACGGCGATATGGTTTAAAATAGCTTTCATGCAGATGTTTGTTCGCGCTTTATAACTTCCAGCAAATCATAGAGATCTTGCAGGGTTCGCACCTCTCTCACACGTTCATCATTGCGAACCTGCACACCGAACTTTTTCTGCAAGGCCACGATGAGGTCAACGACATCAAGACTGTCCAGCCCAAGATCATCAAAAATTTGAGATTCAGGGGTGAGTTCCTTCAGCGGTACCTCAAATTCTTCGCAAAACACTTCATTTACTGCAGTAATAATATCGGATTCTGTCATGGTATAAAAGATTCAATTAAGATGTTAATAACTCCGGCAAACAAGTGCAGCGTTTATGCCGCCAAAGGCGAAACTGTTTTTGAGAAAACAGTGTATCTGTTTTTCTATCGGCTGTTGAACGTGGAGGACACCCTTGCAATCTTCGGCCACGTTATCCAAATTCAGGGTAGGATAGATGACCCCTTTTCTCATCATTACAAGCGAAGCAATGAGTTCGATGGGGCCGGATGCACCAAGTGTGTGTCCAATATATCCTTTCAAACTGGAAACCGGCGTTTTCCCCTCCGGAAATATGCTTTTCAGGGCAGAGGATTCAGCGGCATCCCCCTGTTCGGTTCCCGTTGCATGGGCATTCACATAATCGATGTTTTCTCCATTCATACCCGCGGCTTTAACAGCAGTTTCCATGCATACCTGCATAATTTCCGGGTCCGACCTGCTGATATGAGAACCGTTTCCACATGTATGAAAACCGATCACCTCGGCAAATATCTCAGCCCCCCTCGCGCGAGCGTGCGCCAACTCCTCAATCAACAGAATACCAGCTCCTTCCCCGCAGACAAGACCGTCACGATCACGGTCGAAAGGACGGGGGGTGGCCTCCGGTCTGTCATTGTAGTTCGTTGATGCCGCAAAAAGAATGTCAAACGAACCTGTAACGGTCTTGTGCAATTCCTCCGCACCTCCACACAAAATCATATCCTGGCGACCAGTTCGGATCAAATCAAAGGCGGCCCCCACCGCCTGCAGGCCTGAGGCGCATGCGGCGGATGTTGCCATAACCGTGCCTGTAATGCCCAGGTATTGTGCCAAATTGAGCACGGCCGTATGAGAGATCGTGCGAAAAAAATCAGAGGCCGCAAACATATTATAATTGCCGTTTTTAATAAGTTCAGAGTAAGCCGAATAAAGTGTCTGTGGACTGCCACTGGTATGGCCGACAATACAGCCAAAACGCGGATTATCGCCCACTTGTTTTCGATCCACTCCGGCGCTTTGCAGTGCTTCTTCAGCGGCGTGTGCTGCGAAGATGCTCATTGGACTCATCGTTCGACGATATTTACGGGGTATTTTACCTCCGGGCTTTATATCTAATGGGGCTGCGACCTTGCTGTTCAGACCTTCCAAACTCGCCCATTGATCGATATATCGAGTAGAGCAGCGTTTCGTGTCCAATCCGGCGGTTAAATCTCCTATACCGTATCCAAACGGCGAAACAACCCCCATTCCAGTGATGACTGCACGTTTCATTTTTTTTATACAGTATTACTTGATAACTTACGGTCTTGATATTCAGAGAACTTATTCTTTCCTATGAGTTTACGCGCAATAAAGAGCCCTGAGGTGATCGCTCCGACCACTCCCGGCAGCATGGCGCTTTGTCCGGCAGCATAGAGATTCACAATTGGCATCCTGCCCACCAGATTGAACTGACCTACTTTCTGCTTAATACCATAGGCCGATCCAAAAGGAGAGAACAGGTAGTCACGATAAGTTAACATCGATGCCGTTTCCATCAGCGTGAAATTTTCATGAAAAGTGGGATAGTATTTCTCGATACACTTTTGCATTGAACGTGTCTTATCTCGTTTATACTGCACATAATCTTCCCCCCTGTTGCCTGTACTGCTTTTCTGCCATTGATTGACATCTTCAACTAAAGAGAGTTCCAATCCTGTCAATGTGTTCACCTGCCCCTCTCCAACTTTTTCCGGGCTGGTGAGCATGACCATAGGACGCGGCCCCTCCCATTGCGGGCTCATCGTAAGGTCCAGGTCGGTATTGGGGAAGATGGAAAAGATGGAATCATCCGATGCAGGGCCTTCATTATCGCTAATAGTCCCGAAAATGGAGAAAAACCCGACGGAAGGCTCAAACTCTTCCAGCCGGTGCTGGAACGCAGGAGATATATGTTTATCAGGCAAAAGCTCTAAAATTTTACTGGGATGTATTGTCAGCACACAGGAATCGGCAGAGACCTCTCGCTTATCCGACAGGAAAAAACGTTGAACCCGCCTATCTTTTACTTCAGAAAGACCCGAAATAGTTGTATTGCAGCTAATTTCTACATCCAGACCGGCAAAAGCTTGCTTAAAAGCATCAAGGAATGCCCTCCCACCCCCTTTTACGCGCGCCGTCGATTCATAGAGTCCATATGATATGCGAGAGTGGTCGGCAAAAGAAATATCCGTGGGGCGGCTGCCATGACACATACAGAAAACGCTGAGCAAAGCCTTGAGCAGTTTGTTGTCAAAAAGATCATCCAAAACCTGCTGTAAAGACACATATTCTTCATCCGTTCCCGAGAGCGACAGTGGCCGCTCACTCCGCATATTTAAAGCCGGTGTGCTCTCACATACGCGGATAAGCCTGTCGAAATATCCATCTATATGCCGTGCATGACGGGGAAAATCCTTTTTTAGCTTTTGGCGGTAACGTTGTATGCCGCAAGGTATTTCAAAAATTGCGTCCTCCGAAGGGAAGGCCATCATATGGCAACGGTCATGGGGGAAAAAACGCGGTTCTATACACTCGCGGATCCCTAAAAGTGTCAGTAAATCATCAAGTAAACCGGTCCGATCCGGTGTGAAGCCGCCGGTAAAGTGAAAACCAACATCAAAGGGGACTCCCTGCCGGGTAAAGCGTGCAATCGAGCCGCCCAAGCGTGGCCCCTTTTCAATCAGCAGAACAGACTTACCCTGCAATGCCAGGAGAAGAGTAACTGTAAGTCCACTTATTCCGCTGCCCACAACAATATGGTCATAGCGTTCTTTCATCTGTGAGTTTTTCTGCTTTCTGTAACAAAAAAATTAAGCGTTTACATCGATAGTCCACCGTTGACTCCGATTACCTGACCATGGATGTACATATGATTTTCGCTGCACAGGAAGTTGATCACCGCGGCTGCTTCCTCAGGCGTCCCCAATCGCCCCATCGGGATCAAAGCATTGATTTCATCTTTGGGCAAATCGGCGGTCATGTCCGTTTCTATAACCCCCGGAGCGACCACATTCACAGAGATGTCTCTCTTTCCCACTTCGCGTGCCAGTGATTTCGCCGCCCCTATTATACCGGCTTTGGCCGCGGCGTAATTTGCCTGACCAGCCTGCCCTATCTGGCCGGACACTGAAGAGACCGCGACGATCCGGCCCTGTTTCTGCGCCAGCATTGAAAATAAAACCGTATTAATAATATTAAAAAAACCACCCAGATCAACCCTTATCACATCGTTCCACTCTTCCTGCGTCATCCAGACAAAAAGATTATCTTTTGTGACACCGGCATTGAAAACGACAGCATAGGGGGGGGTTTTCTCCACACGTTCCCGCAGAGCGGCCTCCACCGCTGCCCGATCCGCGATGTCGAATGCCATACATTCGCAGACTCTTCCGCGTTTCTCAATCTCCCTTTTCACTTCATTGGCGGCTTCATGACGGGAACGGTAAGTGAGCCAGATATCGAAACCGGAGTCTGCCAGGCGGATAGCCGTTGCTTGCCCTATACCGCGGCTTCCTCCGACAACGAGCGCTATACGTCGTTTGGGTGCAGTCATGACTGTTTATCTCCAAAAGCAAATTCAAGATAATCCATTGAATGAGCCAAAAACCGTCGCCAACTATCGGGGGACTCTGCGGCCATCTTCAGATAATGGAGCCACATTTTGGGACGCATAAAATGGGAACGATAGAAATCGCTGTGTATCGTTTCTAAACGCTCACGGGTGAAACCAGGGGGAACGAACTGGAAGCTCATGCAGTCCATCCGATCCCAATTCTCATCAAAAGTGCCCAATTGTTCAGCCTTCTCATATAACGGCGATCCGGGAAACGGGGTGAACTTTGTCATGTTGAGATCGTCAAGCGGCAAGGAAAAGGCCAACCGGCGGCTGAGCGAAATGCTTTTTTCTGTCTCCCCCGGAAGCCCCATCATAAAGAGGCCTTTGGCACGAATACCCGCAGATTTAATCTTCCTTATGCATTCTGCCAGTGCCTCTATATCCCCCTTGGAACGATGCTTAGCAAGTAG
>JAGYMJ010000152.1 GCA_018400625.1 Planctomycetota bacterium | reverse complement strand
ACCTTACTGTTGAAATATCGATTTCTTTAGGTGCTGGTATAGGTTCAGAATGATATCTTTTAGTTGTTGAATACCAAAAATGTGTATTGTCTCTATATCCATAATCTACAGGTATCTTAGGAAAACTTCTTTTATTAATACCATCAATGATAGATTGATGGTATTTTTCTTCTACTAATATCTTTTCAATCTTTAATATAAAGTGAGCCCCATGTTCACCCGGCTGGTGGAATGAGGATGAAAACGCGTGGTGGATGCACGAAAACGCACTGAGTTTTCGCACGGGCGACCTGGCATGGGTCATCCTGGCCCTGGCACGCCTGAACGAGGTAGCGCCGGATCAGGGATATCTCAATGCGGCCGTTGAAATGGGGGGGTGGATCGAGATGAACTGTCGGCGCGACGGCGACGGCATGGACGCTGGCTACAGCGGCGGCTGGGGCTGGGACTGGGACACCGAAACGTGGGCCGAGCTGGGGACCTCGACCGAGCACAACATCGACCTGGTCGCCGCGTTTGAAACACTGCATCAGGCTACTGGTGATGATCCGTGGCAGGCTCGAGCCGACCATGCCCGGGCGTTTGTCGAAGCGATGTGGGTCGGCGGGGAGGACTATTTTGAGACCGGTCTGAATCCGGACGGCACGTTCAATTCCGTGAACGTCGTGGACGTGCAGGCCTGGGGCTCGTTGCTGCTCCAATCCGATCCCTACGCCGATGCGCTGGACTGGGCCATGGATCATTTGCGCGTGCCGGTGGAGTCCGGCACGGAGATCCGGTTTGACTTTAATACTGACCTGGACGGGATATGGTATGAAGGCACAGCCCAGATGGCTACAGCATTTCACCAGGCCGGCCAAGCCACCAATTACCAAAACACCCTGGCCCCGCTCCGGGCGGCGCAGTATAAGGGCAGCCATGCAGACGGCCGCGGCATCCCCGCCGCCAATACCATGGGGCTGTCCACCGGGTTTAATTGGCGGTATTTCAATCGGCTCGGCCTCGGACCGACAAGCTGGTTAATTTTTGCTGAAAACGGCACCAATCCATTTACATTCATCCCTGGGGCCATACCCGGGGATATCGACAACAGCGGCGCGGTCAACCTCGTCGATGCTGTTTTGGCCATGCAGGTGACCGTCGGCAGCGCCCCTGACGACGCTACTATCCATATCACCGCGGACAGCAACAATGACGGCCGGATCGGTTTGCCGGACGGGATATTTATTTTGCAGACAATAGCCGACTTGAGGGAAGGTGATTTTTATCGTTAAAAGATCGAGAAGATTTTCTGAATCGGCTCTCGATCCTGCTGTCGGAGACAAAGACATCCTGCTATGCGTGGGCTTTGCTCACGAATCATGCCCATTTTTTATCCAGGACGGGGCAAGGTCCGTTGGCTACTGTGATGAGGCGATTGCTGACGGGATATGTGGTCAGCTTTAATCGCCGGGCACAGAAACAGTATTTGTGTCCCCGTCGGGGATGGTTGAAACCCCTCGCCTTCAGGCGAAGATAAGATAAGCGAAATGGCCGGAGGCCATGAAGCTATTAAAAATAAGTTTTGCGAAGCAAAGCGTTTATTTCTTCAGTCGGTTTCAACCGATTAACGAACCCACCGGCTTATAGCCGGTGGTCGTTCAGTTGAATCTTAGAAATTTAAGGGCGTCCCATACGCCCACAAAATGCGTGCACCGGTAAGGGCCGATGAAAAAATCGATGGTGTTTTCGAGAAGGGAAATGGTTGGAGTTATGGGACGTCTGGCGACGGCACTGTGTGCATGGGCGTTCATACCGATCCCCTGGAGTTGGGCTGCGGGTGCGAAGGAACAGGAGGGGAACATGAATCTGCCGAAACCACAACTCGATGGAAAGTTGTCCGTCGAAAAGGCAATAAACCAGCGGAGAACCGTCAGGTCTTTCCGGCCGGATGCTCTGAGCCTCGGCCAACTCTCGCAACTTCTCTGGGCCGCCCAAGGTATCACCGGCGAGAGGGGTTTCAGGTCAGCTCCTTCGGCAGGGGCGCTTTACCCGATGGAAATCTATGCCGTCGTTGGAGAGAAGTCGGTCGAAGGGCTTGAAGCCGGCGTCTATCGTTACCGGCCGGTGAAGCATGCCATTGAGAGAGTGGCAGGCGGGGACATGCGGGATGCGCTTGCCGCCGCGGCTCTCGGGCAGGCATGGGTGGCGGTGGCCGCCTATTGCGATGAATGTCCGGTGCTCAAAAAGGCTTTGGACAAGGAAGACCCCTGTTACCCTCTACCCACGGACAATAAATGATCGGACAGGCCTGAAATCCATTGTCTCCCCGTTCACAACGGCCCCATTTCCCTCCGGATTTGGTTGACGGCCTGGTCCAAAGACTGAAGGAATCGTGAGCGGTCCCGTTTGTTGAACGGCCGCGGGCCCCCGGTAATCTCACCCAACTCCCGCAGCTCTGAGAGGAGGTTGCGGGTTGCAAGGGCAGAACCCATGTTGTCGTCTGAGAAGTGTTTCCCCGTGGGTGCAAGGACATGGGCGCCTTTTGCAATGCATCGGGCTGCGAGGGGTATGTCCGCGGTGATAACGATGTCGGTCGGCTCCACCTGGTCGACAATCCAGTTGTCGGCTGCGTCCATGCCCTGGCCGACAACCTTCAGGCCTATGTTCATCCCATCCGGGATCCGCATCCTTGCCCCTGCCACCAGCGTGACGCCCAGCTTGTAGCGATGAGCCACTCGATAGACCTCCGATTTTACGGGGCAGGCGTCCGCGTCCACGAAAATATGCAACAATCCATCTCTCCTATCAAATCTCGCGCTGAGGGATGATCTCCTTCACACGGCCAACCACCCCGCTTTCCAGGCGTACCTTT
>JAGYMJ010000151.1 GCA_018400625.1 Planctomycetota bacterium | reverse complement strand
GAAAGGGGGTAAACAAACTTAGAGAAGGTAAAAAAATGGGGGGAACCTAAGCTATGCGACGGCCCGGGAATATAATCTAAATTATCGGCCAAATTTCGGCTCCAGGAATTTGCCGGGCTATCCCAGCCCCCGGTATAGTACCTGGCAAAAGGCAGGCTGTCACCGTAATCGCTGGCATAATACTGCATTATGGTGGCAAGCTGACGCACATTCGACACGCTTACGGTGCGTTGGGCGGCGGTCCGCGCCCGGCCGAGCGCCGGCATCAGCATCGCCGCCAGAATTCCTATTATGGCGATCACGACCAGCAACTCGATTAACGTAAAATCACAGGCTTTGCTTCCTCCTTCAACCCTTCTTTTCTCCTTCCCATTCATGGCTCTTTCCTCCTTGTAAAAGAACTAAAAAAACGAACGCCTTCTCACTTCTTATAGAGTATTATAACCTTTTGCTACAACTGTTACAATAGCAAATATTGACTTTTTACGTTGATTATTGGTCGGATGCTTTTTTCATGGCGCTGACTTCAACCCGATGGGGGGCGCCCTCAGGCGCCTTCTCGACAAAGACACGGTCAACATGAAAAATACCGCTGAAATTCGAATGGGACCAGATTCTCAGTGTACCGAACACGGCTTCCGGGCAGGTCGTTGCCATAGCGGTCAATTTCCGCCACTCACCCGTCACTTCCTCGGGATCGCCGCCCGCTGTGTTCCGATGCACTAACGCCCGAACCAGCCACTGGCCTTTTTCGCCCCTGGACCAGAGATCCCCGGCAATGGGCTGGCTCGTGCGGCCTGAATCCTCCCATTCCGTTATTTTATACCAGAATGTCAATCGATAGCGCGTTTCCGGCTCGAGGGGGATATTGGGCACCCGGATATGCGGTTCCGTCCCGATCTCCGACTCCATCTTTATGCTTCGGCGGCCCCGGAAAGCTTCTTCTTCGCTCAGCTCCGCCGCGCCCGATATCTCCCAGCCGTCGGGCTCACCGTCGGTGACTTCCTCAAATATGTAGTTAGGAGCCAGGAACTTGTCTTCGCTCACTTGAGCCGATATTGCCTTGCAGCCCATCGGCGTAACGCTCCAGTCGCCTTCGGACGCGTACAGGATATAGTTCCGCTCTTCAAAAAAACCCATCTCTTCCCACTCCCAGAAAATCCATCCTGCATAAGGCTCCCCCGGTTCGGGCACAAAATAAAATTCCACCTCCTCTCCGCTTGCGGCATTAACAAATTCCAGGCTTTCAGTGCTGACCGGTGTGCCGAACTCAACTTCCGCCTGAGCCAGGGTTGCCTCACTCTTAAAACTGGAAACAGCAAGTATTTCTATCATGTATTCGGTGGCGTCAACCGTTTCGCCCGTTAAAGCGAGCAGACAGAAGAAAAGCAGTGAATGGAGAAGTTTTGTTTCCGTCGACCAACACCATCGCGCTTTACTGCGCCCCCTAACCGGTTCCTTATACGATTGCATATGCAATACCTCTTTTCCTGTTGAGTTGTGATTCTGCTCGACTTGAAACGTTAGTTTCACATCGAATTCTGCACGAGTTCGGTAATGAGTGGGCTGTAATATTCTTGCATGGCGTCCAGGTCCGGAAAATCATAGCGTCGCACCCAGTTGAACGGCTCGGCGGCTTGACATCCGCAGACGGTACCATATTTCTTCACCCGCAACCTGTGGCCGTGGTCAGGATCATCGGCGGTCGGCATCTGGCAGCGGTGTTTGCCGAGCATTTCCATTTTATGATCCACATAATCGGATATATCAACATACGTTTCCCATCGGGTGTTGATGTCCCCCAGGCTGGTGAAGCCGTACTGCCAGTGCAGCAACGCCCCCCTGAACCCTTCCTCAACGGACTTCCAGAAAGCTCTGGTGACCAGCAAAGTTGTCGTCAGATGCTCTACATCAGTATCTGTGATACCGTGGGTCAAAATGCAGGCCGGGTTATGCTCCAGGATTAAAGCAACGACTTGTTGTATTGAGGCGGGGTCTTCATACGCGGTGAGGATCGCCGGCACATCTTCTTCGACCCCGTCGGGAAGGTCACAACCGTAGCGGAGTTCGGCTCGGCGGCCATCGGCGCCATTGTAATGGCGCTGGGGGTGATCGAGGTGAATGGTTTTCGTGCCAACTAACGCTGCGGCGTCGTCACATTCCTTCTTGCGCAACTTCATCATATCCAGAGGGGGCTCATCAATCGATTCTATTGAGCCGTCCTCTTTGATGACCTTATTGCTGCCGCTCATGTTATTGGTGCTCATAACATACACTATTTCATATCCCTGGTCATTATATTTACGCAGGGTACCGCCGGTTCCGACTTCAATGTCGTCGGCATGTGCGCCTACCGCCATGATTTTCTGTTTTCTGATCATTTACAGTTCTCCAAACATAAAGGTTTTTGCTTGTTTCTGGTCAACTGACTAAATCTGTTTTTTCACCCGTCCGAGCTTTCGACCGCCATCGAATCGGGAAAAGACAGATTAACGTTTCCTTCCCGGCAATGAACTTTGATGTTCCCCCGGGGGGTAGGGAAGACGACCTGGTAGTTGAAATCGGTCCGTTGCGGCGCCATTTCAATTCGCTTGCAGCCGGGCTCCAGGATCTTGATTCCGAGCAGATGCCGGATCAGGAAATCGGCCGGACAGGCGGACCAAGCATGGGAATGGGAATTCAGGAGACCGGTGAACTCCTCAGACGTCCAGCGGCCGTTCGCCTCCCATGTTTCGAAGACGGATGTCGCTCCGGCATCGAGCATGCGCTTGCCCCAGCGCCTGCGGATCAGGTCCAGCGCCAGGTCAAAGCGGCCCACCCGTGCGAGCGCGGGCAGGACCACGGCCATGTAAAACGGCTGCGCCTCCGTGAACGCTACTTTGTGTATTCGGCCGTCCTCAAACACGGTGGAGACCAGCTCGCGCGCCTGCTCTTGATCACAGAGTCCGGCCCAGACCGGCGTCATGTTCCCGTGCTCGCTGATCTTGTCCGAAAGCACCCCGTCAATGTTCGCGTCGGCATAGCAACCGCGCTTTCTGTCAAAGAGCACGGCGTGGAAGGCGGCCTTCATAGCGGTCCGGAGATCGCCCGTCAGCCCGGCGGTGTACTGATCGCCTTTGAACTGCGCGAGTTGTTGCAGACATTCCAAAGCGCGGTAGAAAATGGCATTGTAAGCAGTGCAGACACCGTTCTTTTCCACATCGGCCCAGTCAAGGAGTACCCAGTAAGGCATATTTTCAATCAGCATCCGATCGTTCAGGTAATCGAGATGCGTGTCAAGGATCCGCAGGGCCTGCGGATACAGGCGGTGGAGCAAACCCTCGTCGCCGGCATAGAGGAATTGATCAAGCACAGCCCCGATCCACCAGAGCGAATAATCCGGAATCACCTTGGTCCACGTTTTGTGTCTTGCTTGAGAGTTGAAATTGCTCACATTGGCCAGCAGGCCGGTCGGGAACTGATGCTGCCCGGCCTGGATGAGGAATTTGCGGGGAAGGGCGGTGTCCCCGAAGCAGGAATGAATAGTAGGCACGGTGACTAGCGCATTGTCTCCCAACCATTGCGCCTTTTCACGCCAGGGTGTATCCATCAGAAAATCGTTCGAACAGAGCCGGACCGTGGCTTTTGAGATTTCGAAGACCCCATTCAGCGTCTCGTCGTCGGAGTGAAACTCCCCGCGCTCTTCGTACGGATAGGTGGAAATGACCGCCTGCACACCCTGAACGTTGATGGGGCGCGGGCATTTGCGGAACCGCAACTTCAAATACCGAAAGGCTTTCCAGGTAAAAGTCTCGAAGACCTGCCGGCCGTCTTTCAGGATATAGCGGTCGGCAATTGCCGCACCGTCCACACAGATATTGAAGCGTCCGTCAACCAGACGTTCCGCGTACCCGATGTCAACAATGGCCCCGGCCGGCCCGTCGAGGCTGAGTCGGACACGCGCGGTGACGATCCGACCGAAATCCAGCACCACCGCCGGCGAATACAGGCTCCCGAAATCGAGGTTCAGGTGTTCGAGGCTGCCCTGGAAGACAGCGGCTCCCTCTTCCTTGCACAGATTCTCGGGCTGCTCGCACCTGGCGTACTTCACCGGCTTGCCGGCCATGGACAAGCCGGGCGCGAGGTTGGTCGTGTTCAGCTTCAGGTCAACGCTCTCTTCGGTGTACGTGACGCCCTGCGGGCGCAGAGTATCGCTGGACATGAACGGGATTTCGCGCGGCACCAGTTTTGACCAGGGGCCGGCTGCGGGAGGCGCGTCGCAATCCGGTCGCCTCCTGGAAGTTATTGTGTGGGCCGTCGGCCAGAGATGATCGTCGAAACCGGCCTCCCGCCACCCCTCGGGCTCCCGCCGCGCATCGAAGCATTCCACGTGGGGCGCAACGACATTTCCGTATTCGTATGTATTTCTCAGCCAGGGCTCTGCAAGACACGCCCGCCAGCCGGCGTCGCTCTGCAGCACCGTGGCATTCCGGGAGTCCGTCACTTCCAGCAGCAAGCCGCCTCGACCGCGGCCGTCCGCATCCCCGAACGGTTGCGCCGAGACGTGATAGACAATCACCGCAAAGCAGTTTGTGCCCTTGCGAAGCCCATTACTTAAATCGTATTCATCGTAGTAATGGTACCACGGTGCGGACGGAGGCGGGCCATCGCCGATCAGAGCGCCGTTAAGGAAGACCCTGTAGAATCGGTCCGCGCTCACGAAAAGGGAATAGCCTTCCGGCTCTCTTTCCAGGTCGAATGTTCTGCGGAAGTAACAGTAAACGTTGGATTCGTTGACCTGCGCCATAGACGGCCAGATCCATTGGGCTTCCCAATGGCGGGGCCGTGGATGGGGGAGAATTTGTGTTTTCATATTATCCTCTTAATAAGTGACATATCAATTGAACTGGTCGGGGTTATATTTCTTCAAACGGCGCCATTGGGGTTGGATATAGCTGCGCTGGAGCGCCGGGGGAAACTCGGTGTGGAACCGTTGAATTTCTTCCCAGGTCTCCGCCCAGTGGGATTTCGCGGCCGCCATGGCCTCGGCATCCTGCCCGTCGGACTCGGCCAGCCGGTCAATGAGGGTCTCCATGTCCCTGAGCATGCGCAGGTAGTCCAGCCCGGCGCGCACGAAAGCGACGCGCTCGGCATAGATATCCTTTCCCCCGGTGCCGGCCTCTTCGGCCGCCCGGTCGAGGCGGGCGTAGGCGTCCTCGAAAAACTCCTGGTTCCACACTTCCCGTTCGTTTTTGCCCTCGAACTTGATCTTATCCGCTTCCCTCTCTATCAACTCCCAGTAATCGGTCATCGTCTCTACGGCCGGGCCGAACGCGCGTTGATAGTAGTCCTCGAGGATCGCTTCGCCGTCGGCGTAGGGATTCCAGGCCATCTGCGCCAGCATGTAGTAATGCGGCCCCTGGTTTGCCCAGTGACCATAGATCGAGTCAATGAAAACCCCGATCACGTTGTGGTCGGCGGCGAACCGCATATCCTCGATGACACGGCGCGGCGCCACGTTGGGCAGGCCGATGTGCCAGCCCGCACGGGAGCTCACGTTCGGGCGCCAGGCGAGGTGGGGCGCGATCTCACTCCACCGGACGAGCCATTCACGGTGCTTTTCGTCGGGACGGTTATGAAAACTCCATACTCCGGAGACGATCACGTTGTCCTCGGGCGTCGCCTCCACCGGTGCCGAACGCGACACGCCGTAGGCCATAGCGGTCACGAAAAGATCATCGCGGTCGGGAAAGCGCTCGCTGAGTTGACGCGCCAGGGTATTGGCGAAGGTGATCTGGCGGTCGGACATGGCCACATACTCCTGGCTTAATCCCTTCCAACCATAGCGAAAAATCTCTCCATCAGGATGATCCCAGGCAAGGCAGTTTGGGCAGACACAGTATCCCTCCCGCCAGCCGTCATTGGCGTTCGCCGCGAATGTTCGTCGATGGGGATTGCGTTCCAGTTCGCTTTCCACATCATCGAGCCATTGCTCCCAGACCGCGGGGTTGGACTTGCATATCTTGACCATATGCGCGGACGGCCACGGCTTTTCACCGCCGCCGCGGGTGCCGTCCGGCTGCTGCGCGAAGTACTCCGGATGGGTCTCGTGGAACCGCTCCCACCAATCGGTGAACGGATGCCCCGGTTCGAAGAAGAGCGAGTCCAACTGCAGCCGCTGGTAACGGGTCCATTCGTGCCCATCCAACTGCCTGTGCAGCATGTAAATGTAAAACACGCCGGCGCGGGCACGGAATTGCGGGTGATAGCGGTACTCGAACGGCTCGAAGGCGATGGTGGACTGTTCCAGAACATCCTCACCCAGCTCGCCGGGCCACAGCCACCGCACGCCCAGGTGGTCCTGGAGGAAGGTGTACACCGCGTTCACGGTACCGTATTCCTGCTGCACCCCGTTGATCTTGCGGCGCCCAAGCTGAACCTGCAGATGATCAGGGTCCCAGCGATCCCGGCCGGCGATAACGAGGTGATGCTCATTGGTCGCGATGAGGATTTCCTCGGGGTGCTCGAAGTCGAAATCGAGTTCGGGGAACAGTTCATCCAGAACCGGCTGGTGGCCCACCCAGATGGCGCTTTCGGGGATCGGATCGGGTGCGCCCTCGATCACATCGGGGCGCGCACCGCTTGTCTTCCCGATATATTCGGCCAGCTCCCGTGCCGCTCGGGCAGTCATAGGGGGTGCATCTTCAAAAACAACGATCGGCGCGAGACTCTCGCCATCCTTCACAATCTCGAGAATTTCTCCCTGGGAATTTAAGGAGAACATCATACCAACCAATAAAGTCACAGCAAATATTACGTTTCGCATATAACTTACCTCTTTAAAAAGTAACAACTTAAAGAAAAAGCTAAAAATACCCGCATCCATAACTTTCCATATTACCATTAACACTGATGTGTAAATAATCACTGAAGGTAAGTATTCAGTGGAGTGCGTCGTTTTATCACCACCGAGCCCTGTGCCGGTGGGTTGATGATTAAGCACTACGAGCAATTCTCACTCTGCCCTCCGCCGTTCATCCGGATGAACGGCTACAGTTGCAGTTTTAGACACATAGTGCTTAATCATCATTCCACCGGCACAAGGCACGGTGGGGATGCCAACGGAACTGTGCAATTAAGCATCAGGTTTAGAGCTAATCCCACTGCATCCTCCAGGGGTGAGCATCAGATCTGGTACTATTCCACCAGATGAACCAGGGCGGTAAAGACCGAACCCATACGTGACTGCTGAAATTCCAAACACCCGCATGGGGGCCTTCGGTAAAGGCAACATTCTCGTGATCAGAATTCACATCCCAATAGAGCTTATCAGGGTCCGGCTTTCTTTGGTTTTCTTGAACGTTAGCCGCACCGGCGTGGGCCCGCCCATCGACATAAGATCGCACGATCCCTCCATCGTAATTGTACAGGCCACTATCAGCATGACTGGTATATTTAGAGGGCCTTTCCGGCGAAATCGCTTTCTTACCATATAACCTGTAATAAGTACCCGTGCTTTCCTTATTCATGCTTTCCGCTAAAAGAACCATTGCCCAGCCCGGTGGCGCCTCCCCCTGTCCCAACCTGAGTGGTTTATCAGTGCCGGGGTCTTGTTTCTCTCTGTAATCCCATTCGTTTCCCGTTACACCGGTATTAAGACCGTAGCCGGGGCAACTCTGTTCTGTAAAGCCCAGGTATGCTCTCCCTCCGGTATATTTCTGGCGGGGCTCCATAGAATCGTTTGAGGATCAGTTGCAGACCCTGGAATATAGCCTAAACGCACCAAATTAACACTCCAGCTATGAAAAGGGTAATAACGCCCCGGCCAACCTTCCTCATATTCCTTTCTATAATAACCCGCAAAAGGCAGGCTGTCACCGTAATCGTTGGCATAGAAATGCATTATGGTGGCAAGCTGCCGCACATTCGAGACGCTTGCCGTGCGATAGGCCGCCGTCCGTGCCCGACCGAGCGCCGGCATCAGCATCGCCGCAAGAATGGCTATGATCGCTATCACAACCAGCAACTCGATTAACGTAAATTTCCCACCTTTCTTCTTCTTAAACATTGCTTTTTTCATGTTACTGACTCCATAAAAAGGGTGTAATTATTCAGTGAACCCCGTCAACTCACCACCACCGTGCCCTGTACCGGTGGAGGAACAACGGGGTTCACTGAGGATTTACGTCCACTGAGGACTTACATTCAATTCTCTATTATAACATGCTCCAACAACCATGTCTATGCCAATCATTGACTTTTTGATGACGAATATTGACTTTTCCTAAAATAATATCCTGTTTATCCTGTTCATCCTGTCAAAAATCAGACGGGATTGACGGGATTTTCAGGATAGCGAATTAACGCCGGCCGATAAGGTTCTTCTCGGTTAAGTGTGCCGGTAGAGATAAAATAAAGAAGAACCCCCGTGAGCGAATGACATGTTCTTCGCCACGGGTGGAACCATGCCAACGAGATTCCTCCCGAGCCAAGAGTCTTCGTCAGGAACAAAAGAATCCCCGTCCAGGGGATGGAATGTGATTAGCCACGGGTGGAACCCGTGGAAACGAAAGCCCCGCCCACGCAAGAGTCCCCGACAGGGGACGGCACGCGGCCCAAAACACTTAAACCATTTTTTGACGACCTCATACGCCAGCTTGGGGCGTCTGTATTCATCAAATGTTCCTTTGTTGTTCATTGCTCTCGGACGCTTTACCACCCGCTTCGGACTTCCCCCATCGAACAAAGGGGCGTCAACCTGAATACCCCGACTCTGCCAGCAATACCCGTCGGGTTACCTCCTGCGATACCTGCAATTGTTCGTTATCCTACGGCCTGCGCATTCGTCTCGCCGCTCCGACTGGCCTTAAGTCCCCGCGCTTACTCCGGCGCGGTTTCCCATCTCGCGGACTTTGTCACTGCGCCTCGGCGAGACTCCCCTTTTCGTTGGTTCCATGCCTCCGGCAGTCAGACTACGTGCCTGAAATGAAAAATTGGCACGGCTGTGACATCTCACACAGCAAGCTTACCCGGCCTTATCCGGGCACACACTCGATTAACGTGAACTCCCCCGCTTTCCGTCTTCCTTCAAGCCAACTTTCTACCTTCTTACTCGTTGGGCTCGAATGTTGAATGTCTTGATTTGGGACTCTGTCCATGTTCCATTTGAAAGCGGCACTTATCGTGCCGCACTCCGAAAATTGTGTTTGGCGCGCCGCCCGCCGAGATTGAGGCGCCCAACAAGCTGCCGGATTCAACGGCCGGGATCGAACCATTCCTCCGGTCTGACCGAGAAATAGGGCGGGATCTTCGGATCAAGGATGAAGCTCCCGCCACTGGCACGCCACAAACCGCCGCGCTGCCCGGCAGGCACCTCGATCACCGTCCTGGACGGCCGCTCACCGGCGGGATACGCCCGGTCCCAGACGCGCTCTCCGTCCGGGTTCCAGACCGACACGCGATTGACAGCGCGATTTTCCCTGAACTCGATCCAGAACTCCTCCACATCCTCGGGCACCCGGAACCAATAACCCTGACGTTCCGTGTATCCCGCGTTGGCAAGAATACCATCTCCCTGGACGCGTGTGCCGTCGCCGGACGCCGTAAAACCGAGCACTTCCGGCGTCTCGGGGAAGCTCATCGGAAAGTGCATCCAGCTCAGATGCCAGCTCCAATAGCGTTCGAACCGACGCAGCGCGAAAACCCCTGGAATGTAAATATTGGGTTCCTCTCCTTCTCGGTTAAGACGGGCCATTCATGTACGAATTCATGCGCTAAATATACTCCATTCCGGTAAAGATAGGGCATTGTTAAATGGGGACTTACCGGTCGCCGCACGGCATTTTTCAGCGTCCCCACCACCGCGACTCGACGAGGTCGGCCATAGCGGAGCTGCCTTCCCACTCGTCTTTGTCATTGATACGGCCGAAATTGGCGGTTTCGTAGAGGTTGTATGCTGCCACATCCGGGTGGTGGCGGATATAGTCCATTTCCCGCTCCAAAATGGGGTAAGGCCCATCGAAATGGACGGTTTTTCCGTGAGTGCATCGACAGATGAAAGGTATGCCGGCTTCACGCGCGGCCAGCCCGATACGATCGGTCACCGCTTTATTGTTTTCAGGGCGCAATTTGTTGGCGCCCTGGAATTCCACATAGTCGGCCAGTTCGTTGATCCATCTTTTCCACTGCCACTCGATATTGCGCGGGTAAGGGGTGCTGTCAGGCGCACGGTCGTCATGGCGGAAAAATAGTCCGAGTATATGGACGCCGAGTTCCTTGCCGTTGCGATGAAGCAATTCCCGCGCCTCGCGCAGAAACTGCGTG
>JAGYMJ010000150.1 GCA_018400625.1 Planctomycetota bacterium | reverse complement strand
CGGAGGATTTTGCGCGGTTTGCGGCCTCGTGCGGGGAGTCGGTGGCGACGCCGTATGCCGATACGGTGGGAGAGGTGAAGGCGATTTTCAGAAACTACGGATTGGCGCCGGTGAGGTTGTTGCGGGAAGGGGCGTGGTGATGTACAATTGGGAATGAGGAATTTGGAATGAGGAATGGTAAGATAATCTGGAATTAGGAATTAAAGGCATACGGATTAACGGATAGACGAATTATTTGGAACTCGGGAAATCAGGTAACGAAAAAACGGAAAAGACTAACAGGCCTTACTTTTTTAGAAAAAAAGTAAGACAAAAACTTTAACTTGTGCAGGAAAATACTAAGACTTTTTCAAAACGGGACTTGAAAAAGTTTTAATAGAAAGACAAGGGATTGAGATTAACGACAAACGGAAGGAACGGATTAACGGCATTTGTTTATAACATAGTAGCTGAGAAGCAGATATCGCTTAATACGGCACAGGACGGATTTATTATGTTATTTTTCAGGAAACATTGTCTTTCTGCAGCCCTGCTGCTTATATCGTTCTTCTTCTTTCTCTGCAGCGCCGGGGCGGGCGAGGTGCGAATCGTAGGGCCGGTGTCGGCCGAAGAGGTCGTTATGAGGTTGGCCGAAGGATATGCCGAAACGAAAGGCGCCGTTGCGGGCGTGTTCCGGGTGGATTACCTCAAGAGCGGCTCGGCCGCCTCGGCCGCCTCTGCCCTGCTTAGAGACGATGCGCTGATGCTGTGGTGGGGTAGAGTCGATGACGACAGTGTGCGCGGACGGGACAGGGAGCGCTGGGAGGAGCTCTCGCCCGAAGAACACGTTATCGGTGCGATCACACCGGCCGTTATAGTCCATATCCGAAACCCCGTCGAGTCGCTTGACGAGACACAGCTTGTGAGGATTTTTTCAGGCAGAGCGTCGGGCTGGGGCGCTTTCGGGGGCGACGATATGGCGATCCGAGCCTACGCGATGGCCCGGGATAACGAGGTTATGCGCCTGCTGGAAGATGAGTGGCGTGCCGTGCGGTGGCGCTTCAGCATACAAAGAAGAGACTCACGTGAGGTTATAAGCTCGGTGTCAACCGACCCCGGCGGGATCGGTATTATAGACGCGGCGGCGGAGGTATCGACGGGCGATGCGGTAAAAAAACTATCCGTCGACGGCGTCAGGCCCAATGCGCAGACGATCAGGGACGGCACGTATCCGCTGGCCCGGAGACTGGTAATGTACGTCCCTCCGGACGCGTCGCCTACCGTAAATGAGTTTGTGCAATTCCTGCTCTCCGATCAGGCCAACTCCCTGCTGCGCGAGTGCGCCCTGCTGCCCGCGCTTCGCGAGGGACGATCGGAGGCGGTGGCGGGCTTTATGCGGCTCTACGGGCCGGAGATCGAGCGGGTCAGGAGCACTTCCGATGCGGACGATAATATCGAACTGGCCGAAAGACTGCTGCGCTCCGCCGTATCGATGGATTTCGAACCGGAGATCATCCTCGCCATGTGCGAGACGGCTTACGAGCTGGGTTTCGAGGTGGACGGTGGCGAGACAATAGCGTTCAGAGCGCTGCACGTGCTTCGGGAGGAGATGCCGGAGAGGGAGTTTGACGCCGCAATGAAACGCGTTGCGCTTTACCAGCGCGGCTATGACACCGTCAAAACCGAAGCCGCGGGCCGGAACCTTGTCGATGCCCTGATCCATGCCGCCGAGACCGCAACGGCCTCCCGCCGCTACGGCGAGGCCGCCGGGCTGTGGCGTCGCGCAAACGGGACAGGTGCGGAGATCGGATATGAAGAACAGGACGAGCTCGAACGGCGTCTGCCCGCCTTCGAGGCGCGTGCGGAGTCCGGGCGCCGCGTGCGAAGGCTTGCGGCCCGGCTCAGAGACGAGCCGGAAAACGACGAGGTGCGCAGGGAGCTGCTCAAGACCTACCTGGTGGAGCTTGACAGTCCGGCCGAGGCGGAGCACTTTTTACGTCCCGCCGACAAAGAAACGCTCAAGACGAACGTGCCGGTTGCGATGCAGCCGGCGCGGAGCCTTTCCAAAGACGCCGCGCTGCGGCTGGCCGAATGGTACGTCGGGCTGGCCGGCGATGCGGGCACCGGCGGACGCGAACTGATGGTCGGGAGGGCAATGGGGTATTACAAGCGGTTCTACAGCCTGCATGAGGACCGCAGCGATTCCCTGGCGATGCGTGCGGCGCTGGGTATTCAGAATATCGGGGGGAGCGTGCCGGAGCCGGACGAGGACCCCGAGCCCGAACGCGACGTCGCCGATCTGCATCCCGTTGAACCGGTCACCGACCTGAGGCTGGCGGAGTTTGTGGCGTGCAATCCGGACATGTCGCGGCTGAACCACTCAACGATCGGCAGCGCCCGGTATATAACCAACCTGCGCCCGCTCACCCATCTTGGCGAACTCACGCATCTGGAACTGCGCGGTGCGGAAGGTATAACTGACCTGAGCCCTTTAAGTTCGCTGTCGAACCTGGGGTCCTTGAGCCTTACGGGGCTGGAGCTGGATGATTTTTCGCCGCTGGCCGAGCTGTCGGGGCTGACTTCACTGAACCTGACCGGTGCGGCCGAACTTTCCGACCTTACGCCGGTGGGCCGGCTGAGAGGGCTCCGCACGCTGAACCTTTCCAATTGTCCGGAGATATCGAATTTGCGGCCGCTCGAGGATATGCAGGAGCTCACGAGGCTGACTTTGAATGGCAATGAAAACATTCGCGATCTGGCGCCGCTGGAAGAGCTGTCCGGCACGCTGTCGAGGCTCGATTTGCGCGGCTGCACGGGTATAAGCGATATATATCCGCTGTCGAGGATCAGAGAGCTCAGCCGGGTGGACCTGAGGGAATGCCGGAATGTGGCGGCGGCCGATTTCGAATGGCTTGAGCGGCAGCTTCCGGACTGCAGGATAAGGCGTGATTAATGAGGAAGGGAGGATAATTATGAATTAGAAATGTGGAATGAGGAATTAACGGCGAACGACTACGGCAACGGCGACTAATTTGGAACTCAGGAAAGCAGGGAAACGGCAACGAAAACGACAGCGGTGGATTATCTGGGACTTAGGAAAGCAAACGGAAAAACGGGATGGGAAATATAAAGGATAATGATCTGGCGGAAAAAGAGCTTACCGGGCAGATTATTGATGCGGCCATTGTAGTACATAAAACGCTTGGACCTGGCTTTATCGAATCTGTATATGAAGAAGCCCTTTGTATCGAACTGAATCATCGGGATATACCTTTTAAGCGGCAGAAAAATGTGGAGCTGACGTATCGCACTGAGCCGATAGGACAGCACCGCCTGGATTTGTTTGTTGCAGATCGTGCAGTTGTAGAGCTAAAGACCGTTAAAAAACTGGACCCCATACATTTTTCAATAGTGCGTTCATATATGAAGGCGGTGGATGCCGAGGCCGGTTTGATTTTGAATTTTGCAGCTATGCCCCTGACAATCAAAAGAGTCGGAAGAGAATTCCATGAACGCCAATAGCCCTTTGTTTGCAGTCCTTATCCGTTCCTGATTTCCGAATAGTTTATATTAGTTCTTTTTCCTGAATTCCTGAGTTCCCGATAGTATGTCGTAGTTCTTTTTTTTAATTTTAGATAGGTTCTTTGTTCCCAAAAAAAAGAGGGGAAGCATGAAAGAAACGATCGGACAACAGGATAGTGGTTCGGATTTCTGGCGCAGGTGGATGATGCCGTGGGGGTTGAGCGCGCTCTTTCATGGTGCTGCGGTGCTGGTGTTGGCGTTCCTGGTCTTTCTGCCCGAGTCCGCCGATCCGGGACGGGGGCGTCCGTCGGCTTATGCGCCCGATCAACATCCCCGGAGCGTTACGCCTGAGCCGATGCGCACGATCATGGCCCCGCAGGAGATCAACGGGGATGAAGGCTCTGCGGATGATATGACAGGGCTTGAATCCCTTCTGCCGGACGGACCGGCGGCCGGAGCGGAATCGGCCGGCTCCGGAGGGGAGGAAACTTTATGGCAAGAGCTGGAGCGGGGAGCGGCGTCGGGCGCCGAATTTACGATGGACGATATAGCCGAGACCGGCGAGGAGACGAGTTTTTTCGGCGCTGACTCCCGCGCCAGGGATGTGGTGTACGTGATCGACCATTCAGTCTCGATGCAAGGTTCGTTCGAGGCGGTTCGGCGCGAGATGCTGCGCTCCATCGGGCGTTTGAGTGAGGAGCAGAGGTTCCATATCATTTTGTTCAGCGAGGGATCTCCGCAGGAGATGAGGGAGAAACGGCTCGTGCGGGCTACACATGAAAACAAAAGCGAGGCGGGACGGTTTCTCGCCTCCGTCCGGCCTTTCGGCAGAACGCAGCCGGTCGAGGCGATTTCGCGTGCCTTCAGCGTGCTGCGCGGTAGCGGGGAAGCAAGGCTAATCTACCTGCTGACCGACGGGGAGTTTCCGGACCCCGCGCGGGTCATGGAGGCGATCGAATCACATACCGCCCGCGGCGGCGTGCGCATCAATACGTATCAATACGGCGATGACGAGCCGGCGGCCGGGACGCTGCGGCGGATCGCGGAGGAGAGCGGAGGAGAGTATATTAGAATTAGGAATTGAGAATGAGGAATGAGGAATTAAAGGCAACGGATTAACGGATAAAAGACTATTTGGAACTCAGGAAATCAGGAAAACGGATACAACAACGGAAGAAACGGATAAACCGCAGAGGACGCAGAGAACGGCAACGGAATATAGACAGGATTTACAGGATTGAAGAGACCCAGGAAAAGGAAAAAATAAAAAAACACAGATGGACTCAGATAAAAACGGATTAAGGGCAAAGGCGGGCGACGGATAATGTGGAATAGTAATTGATGGCAACGGATTAAAGGAAATGGGCTATTGGGATTTTTTTATGAGGTAGAATATGGGCGATAAGAAAGAAAATGTCGTTCAGGAGAAGAATTATTCTTTTGCATTGCGTATTGTAAAAATGTATGGCTGGTTGTGTGAAGAAAAAAGAGAATTTGTGCTCTCAAAACAGCTCCTTCGATGCGGAACATCAATCGGATCAAATGTCGAAGAAGCCATAGGTGGAGTGTCTGATATCGATTCTCTGTGATTGTGAAGAGTTATTAAAGCTTATCGGTTCGATATGTAAAACAATGAAAGACAAAAATTCTGATTCCTAATTCCCAACCCGGACAAGCCGGAATCTGGAATGATGAATTAGAAATGAGGAATCAAAGCTCCCCGCTTTCATTGTTTTTCAGATTGAACCGAAATGTTGTGCCCTTGCAGGGCTCGGCGGATTTGCATTTTTATATCGTAAGTCCTCAGTGAACCCCGTAGCATCACCACCGTGCCCTGTGCCGGTGGAATGATGATTCTCAGCTACA
>JAGYMJ010000149.1 GCA_018400625.1 Planctomycetota bacterium | reverse complement strand
GGATGCCACGTGCTTCACTGAGGACTTACCTGAGGACTTACGACGAAATATAACATATCGAGGAAATTACAACAAATACATGAGCTTTGACCTTCACTTACTCATTACGGGCCGGAGGAGAACATGACGGTGAATGACTCTTTATTTGACCCTGAACTCTCGATCAGCATTGCTGAAACACAACACCATTATATACAATATTTTCTGTGATTAGTTGATGCAAACTTATAATTTTTCTTGATTACTGACGATGATATTATTATACTGTAAGTCCTCAGTGAACCACGTTGTTCCCCCACCGGCACAGGGCACGGTGGTGATGAGACAACGGGGTTCACTGAATATTTACATTATACTTAAGGGCACTGCCTTGTAGGGAGATAATATGGTTACGTTGTTTCCCGACAGGTTACGCTGCCAATTGATCAGGTAAAACCCGAATGAGAAAAAAACAGAATAACGAAACGGCCGATATGATTGTCTATAATGGTAAAATAGCAAGTTCAGACGCACAGGGGAACTTCTACAGCGCCTTAGCTGTCCAAAATGACAAAATTTCTGCATTGGGGACAGAAGACGAAATTCTAAAATTAAAAACTGATAAAACATGTATGATCGATTTATGCGGCAGAACTGTTGTACCCGGGCTGAATGACACCCATACACACTTCTCCGGGGCGGCTTTGAGCGAATTGAATGGTGAACTCTTCGTGCCCGAATCCGTCGAAGAATTGCTGTCCAATATTAAAAATCAGGTAAAAAAAACAGACAGGGGCCAATGGCTGCATTTTCGGAATACTTATCCGACCCGACTTGATGAGTACCGGTTCCCGACATTAGAAGAATTAGACGACGCCGCCCCTGAAAATCCTGTGTATGTTGATGCGGCCTATGCAGGCAAGGCGAACAGTTGTGCGATGAAAATGGTGGGAATTGACGAAAATACTGTTCCCACAACCGGGAAATTGGGGAAAGACCCCCGAACCGGAAACCTTAACGGTACCTTGTTTCTGTGCGGTTCGCTGATCCACAAACACCTGAAAGGGCCTGAACACAGCCTTGAAGACAGAATATGTGCCTTGAAAAAACTCCAAAGGGAATATAATAAACTGGGATTGACCTCCATCATACTCGGCGGGACTTCCCGTTCGGATGTGGAGGCTTTTGCTCAAATGTATAAAGAGAACAGCCTGAGCCTTAGAATGGTTTATACCCATAGGAGCAGTGATCCGGGCAATGTAGAGAGCGAAATTGAGAATTTGATGGATAGTGTTGATATACCGCCCGAATGGGGAAAACTGGGTTTTCTTAAGGTTTCCCTGGACGGCGGGATATTAACCGGCACCGCTTATATGCGAAAACCGTATGGAAAAGGTTGGAAACCCTTCGGTATCGACGACGAAAATTTCAGGGGGATTATCAATTTAACAAAGGAGCAATTGGAACCCTTTGTAAAACACGCTTGCCGCTTGAACCTGCAGATGACGGCGCATTGTATAGGGGATGCCGCTACAGATAGGTTGTTGTCCGCCTATGAAACGGTCAATAAGGAAATACCGCTTGATGGCAAACGCTTCTCGTTTATCCATGCAGATTTTACGGATAAAACCGTTTTGAAAAAAATCGCCGGGCTGGGGTTGATTTTGATTTCACAACCCGCCTGGCATTATAAAGATGGTTCAATCCTGAATCAGATAATGGACGGGGAGACTATGGCGTCGTTCTTGCCTTACAAAGACATGCAACGTCTGGGCGTCAGCTTTTGTGGTGGAAGCGATCATATGGCAAAACACGATTCATTCGCCTCTCAAAACCCCTATAATCCGTTCCTTGGTATGTATAATTTAATAACACGAAAAACTTGTAAAGGTGATCTTATCGGGGAGGAACAGGCCATATCGAGAAGGCAGGCCCTTGCGGCTTATACGTCCCGGGCGGCTTTTGCCTCTTTCGATGAAGAGAAGAAAGGAACACTGCAAACCGGTAAATTGGCTGATATGGCTGTTTTATCCGAAGATTTCTTCACTTGCCCTGAAGAGTCTATCCCCCATATTGAGTCGGAATGCACGATCATTGGCGGGAAAATAGTTTATTCAAACAAATAACCGTCCATCTTATCTGAAATGGGGGGGGAAGCCGCCAACGAGACCGCGCCACTCCTTTTATGGGGGGGAGACTTGCCCTTCAGGCCCGAATCGGCCGTTTGAACAGCAGCGCGGAGTGGAGGGGCCGAGTCGTTTGGCGCCGGAGCCCCGAGGAGAGGAGCCTTCTGCGAACGGCGCGGTACGGGCATCTTTAACTCACCGTCACCGCCCAATGCCCCCGCCGACCTTGTGTTGGTGGAGCAAGAGATTCACACTACGCAAGCACCACATACTCTTGTACTGGTTCAGCGTGAATTGGACTTTCGCCCTTTAATTCTTCGCTGGTTGTCAAAGT
>JAGYMJ010000148.1 GCA_018400625.1 Planctomycetota bacterium | reverse complement strand
ATCACCACCGTGCCCTGTGCCGGTGGGATGATGATTAAGCACTACGAGGCGCCAACGCCCTAAACTCCGCCGTTCATCCGCACGGCCCGCTCCTCCGGCTCTTGCTCTTTTGCGATACAATACTTTTTACACTCTCCTGAGCAAGAGCCGGAGGAGCGGGCCGTGCGGATGAACGGATAGGGTTGTAAGTTTCAGTCACGTAGTGGTTAATCATCATCCCACCGGCACAGGGCACGGTGGTGATGAAACGACGCACTTCACTGAATATATACATTTCATCATTAATTTATATGAAACGACTTGCATTTGAACCGTGGGGTAACTATGCCATCGCTTTGGCTGCTTCCGTGGAATGCCTCGGGGTCAAGCCATGGACCCGCACGGCTACGACTCCCGAGGTGTTGAGCCTGGGCGTTGCCGCCACCCCTGATTCGGCCTGCCTTTCGTTCAAAGCATGCACCGGTCACTTCATCAAGGCCGCACAGGAGGGGGTTGAATACGGTGTGATGGTCAACAGCAGGGGAACCTGCAGGCTGCGTTACTACCGCATGCTGCAGCAAAAGCTGCTTGAAGAGCGTGGATTTCAACTGTTCATCTTTGGATTTGGCTATGACGGCATAAAACCGCCGCTTATCCGGCACTTCGATCCGGATCCGATGTCTTTTTTGCGGTGCTGTGCTATAGCTCGTGCTAAAGTCCTTGCCGTCGATGCTATTGAAAAGGCCGCATGGCGCATTCGGGCGAGGGAACTTCACAGGGGAGACACGACGCGGGTGATGAACGGCTGCCTGTCCACACTTGACAGCGCGCATTCCCTGCTCGAAATCAGAAGGGTTCGGGAAGGTCTGAAACAGTGCTTCGGAAAGATCGCCCAAAAAAAAGACCACGTTCCACTCAGAGTAGGGCTGCTGGGCGAAGCAACAGTGTTAAGAAACCGGTTGCTGAACCATAATATCGAAGAGATTTTAGGGGGACTGGGGGTGGAAGTAAGCAATTTTTTCTTATTGGGAGAGGAGATGAAAAATATTTTTGGTATAGGACTGTGGGGACGGCACTCCCGATGGACGCTCAAACGGCTGGCCCGTCCATATCTGAAATCCCTGGTGGGCGGACATGCCCTGGATTCCGTCGGGAATGCTGTTCGATGTGCCGGGGAAGGTTATGACGGAGTCATACATGTATGCCCCACAGGCTGTATGCCGGAGATAAGTGTTCGGCCCATCTTGCGAAAAGTCAGCCATGATACCGGTCTGCCGATACTCGAGTGTTCATTTGACGAGCATTCCAGCCATGTGGGTTTCGTCACGCGTCTGGAGGCTTTTGTGGATATAATGCGAACAAAGAGAAAATAATTATGGATAATAAGGGCTATCTCGGCATCGATGTGGGATCGATCAGCACCAATTTGGTGATTATATCCGCCAAAGGAGAGGTTCTGTATCAAAACTACGAACGTGTCAGCGGCGCCCCCATACCCTCTGTGCAAAAAGCTCTGAATGTCGTGAAGGATGAACTGCCGGAAGGGTTCAAAATCAACGGTGTCGGGGTTACGGGCAGCGCGCGCTACCTTATAGGCGGAGTGGTGGGGGCGGACATCATTAAAAATGAGATCAGTACCCATGCCAGAGCCGCTATACACCTGCATCCCGACGTGAAGACCGTCTTTGAAATTGGCGGACAGGACAGCAAAGTGACCGTGGTCAGGGACGGTGTAGTGGTGGATTTTGCGATGAACCTGGTCTGTGCCGCGGGTACCGGCAGCTTTCTGGATTCGCAAGCGAAAAGACTGGACATATCTGTCGAGACTCTCAGCGAGAAAGCCATGCTCTCGCAGAATCCCACCCCCATAGCCGGGCGCTGTACAGTATTTGCTGAATCAGATATGATCCATAAACAGCAGGTTGGACACCGTCAGGAAGATATCCTGATGGGGCTCTGTAATGCGATGGCCCGTAATTTCCTCAATAACGTCTGCACCGGCAAAGATATCCAGCCGCCTGTTGTACTCCAGGGAGGCATCAGCGCCAATAAAGGCATACGACGCGCTTTTGAATCCCTATTGGATACCGAGATTACTGTACCACGCTACAACATGGTGATGGGAGCCTATGGGGCCGCACTGCTCGCCTGCGAAGCACCTGTTCAGAGCAGCGCCTTCCGTGGATATCAGGTATGTGAACATGACATCATTACCAGAAGTTTTACGTGCAGCGATTGCCCGAACTGCTGCGAAATTGTCGAGGTACTTGACGGTGACATTACTCTTTGCCGCAGCGGAGGACGATGCCGGAAATGGGAGGGCGCCCATCAAATGCAACAGAACAGTAACAGCTAATACTCTTTGTCGCTTTTGATCTTCATTCCACCGGCACAAGGCACGGTGGGGATGCTACG
>JAGYMJ010000147.1 GCA_018400625.1 Planctomycetota bacterium | reverse complement strand
AGCGCTTGGCAAGCACTACTGAGCAATCTCAAAAACAAGCTTAATGATTACGTGTTTTGGGGCTGTAAGCCTGAAAAGAGAAAAAAAGGTACTAACATTTATGCCATAAGCCAATCGATATTTACTGACCTGTTATACATACCACCTCACTCACCGTGGTCGATGTGCGGCCATTAAGCGCCTACGCCTTTCGGCGCAGTACAACGTAGCACGGGCTTCCCAGCCCGTGGCGGACATGGTACATGTTCTGAAGCCGCAGACACCACAGACAGCAATGTCTGTGTTACTCAACATCGACAATAAAATGTTGTTCAAGATTAGGGCGAAAGATTAAGGCAAAAGATGAGGGGAACTATTTGTGCATATCGACAATCTTTTTGCTTTTTTAACTGAGGTCTGTTAAATTATGAAAGCTTTTCTAAACATCTGTTACGGAGGAGTGAAAAATGCCAAAGAGCAACAGCCAAAAGCTGCCAGACCCCGATATAAAGGATATCAAGCATTTAACGGTTTTCGCCGAAGAGGGGGCTTTCGGCGCCTGGCCGGCCAACGGCGGGATGTGGACATGGGACAATGAAATATTGTTCAGTTTTACACGTGCCGATCACGTTGATAAGGAAGGCCATAGCTATGACCGAAGCAGCTCCCGGCGGAAATTCGCCCGCAGTCTTGACGGAGGACGGACATGGTCGATAGAGGATGCGTTCCGGGCCGGCATAACCGCTGTAGAATGGGATCACCAACTGCCACCTGAAAAGGCGCAGAAACCGACCGCCTTGACCGAAAGGATGAACTGCCGTCATCCCGATTTTGCGCTCATTTTCGGGCGCATGAACAATTCCGACGGCCCGTCCTGTTTCTATTACAGTTACGACCGCGGCCACCATTGGAACGGCCCTCATGCTTTTCCCGATCTCGATACGCGGGGAGTCGCCACCCGCACGGATTATCATGTGGAAGGCGAACATGAACTGCTTGTTTTTCTGACGACGGCCAAGGCGGACGGTGATGAG
Organism: Planctomycetota bacterium; assembly: GCA_018400625.1. GTDB lineage: Bacteria > Planctomycetota > Brocadiia > SM23-32 > SM23-32 > PUMZ01. Next base: position 2,043 of record JAGYMJ010000147.1, on the reverse strand, counting down.
GGCAGGGTGGCATGTGCGAGAACCGTTGATGGTGGAATAACATGGGAAAGGATTGCATGGGTCAGTTCGGAACCGGAGGCGAAGTCAAAAGGGGCCATTATGCCGGCAAGCGTCAAACTCGGGCCCGGCCATTTCTTTGTTATGATCCGGCAGTGGAGCGGTTTGCCCAACAAACCGGGTCGAAAAGGGAAGAATAAAGGGTTGGTGGCCTATGAGTCCAGCGATAATGCGCAAAGCTGGCAGATGCTGGATACCCCTGAATTGGGCAATCTGCCCGGACAGACCGGTGAGCCGGTGCATAATCCTCCGGCGCTGGTCAAATTGCAGGATGGACGTCTCTGCCTGGCTTATGGCGTCCGGCAAGGGCCGGCCCACATGGTGGTGCGCCTGAGTAAAGACGACGGGAGGAGCTGGGGACGTGAACATGTGGTGAGGGGAGAAGACGGCGCCAATTTTGATATGGGATATCCCCGAATAACACAGCGGCCTGATGGCAAAGTCATTTTAGTGTATTACTATAATCATGCGCTCCTTGGAGGCAAGCCCTACAGATTTATCGCCGCCACAATTTTTAATCCGGAGTTGTAAACAATGTATCATTTTGAAATATTAGTCTGTGGAGGAGGTCCCGCTGGAATAACCGCCGCTGTCGCTGCAGCGGAGAGCGGATGCAAAACATTGCTCGTCGAACGTCTGGGCCGTCTGGGCGGGATGGGAACAAACGGGCTGGTTAACCAGTTCAGGATCGACAAGGCGCCGCCCGTCGTCCAAAGCCTGCTGGGACAGATCAGTGGCCATGAAAATGACGCCGAATTTCTGGATCTTCTTTATGCCGAAAGGCTCCTGGACAGCGGCTCGGAACTCTTGCTGCATACGACGGTCTGTGATGTTTTGAAAACCTCGGGAGATGCCTCTTCCGATCAAGTCGAAACGACGCTCAGCGGAGTACGGCTGATGAGCCCTAAAGGGCCCGTTGATATTACGGCGGACCGTGTGATCGATGCCACCGGTGACGGCAATGCTGCCTTTCTGGCCGGGGCCGGTTTCGATATGGGCAGGGAACCGGACGGTTTGATGCAGCCGACGACCATCATGTTCAGAGTTAGCGGGGTGGAGCCGGAAGTGGGGCGCCCGGCCGAGTGGGACAAGACCACGATGGCGGGGATGAAGCGTGGTGAACTGCCGAAGAATGTCGGCAAAGTGCGCATGTATTTCGCCGACAGGGAAAATGACCGGTATGTGAACGCGACCCAGACCAACGGTATTGATGCGACGGATATTTTTGACCTGACAAAGGCTGAAATCGATGGGCGCCGGCAGGTGCCGGTCGTTATGGAGTTCCTGCGCCGATACGCGCCCGGTTATGAAAATGCCTACGTTTCGCAGATGCCCGCCGTCGTCGGCGTCCGAGAAACCCGGCGCTTCCGGGGGCTGGTCACATTGACACGCGAGGACTGCTTATCCGGCCGGAAGTGGGCCGATGCCGTGGTGACCGATTGCCGGGCTTCTCTGGATGTCCATAACCCCGAAGGGCCCGGTCAGGCTGAAGGTGTTTCGGAAGATCATCCGGCAGGCACAGATCCCGTACCGGAGCCCTATGACATCCCTTTCGGCTGCCTGGTGCCCGAATCGGTTGACGGTCTCCTACTTTCCGGTCGATGCATCAGTGGCGATCATCATGCTCATTCATCCTATCGACGTCAATGGCTTTGCATGGGCATCGGCGCTGCATCCGGTTTTGCCGCGGCCGAGTCGTTGTCGCAAAAAGTCCAGCCAAGATATCTGGATGTCCAACCGGTTCAGCAGAAACTCGGGATCGAGCGATAGACCGTTGAAAACGGGCGGGCATTCACCGGACCACTGTCGATTGGGGGCCTTGCCCGGGAAACCACGCGCTGATACAAAGGTGCCGCTTCCCGGCAGATAACCTTAGGGGGGATAACCCCTCTAATTCTTCCCTCCCATCCCCCGGAAAACGCGTATAAGGGTTTCGTCGCTTTTGATCTTCATTCCACCGGCACAAGGCACGGTGGGGATGCTACG
>JAGYMJ010000146.1 GCA_018400625.1 Planctomycetota bacterium | reverse complement strand
CCAATATTTAACGAATTTGTTTTGGAACTGCCCGTTGAAGCAGGAACCATTATAGGAGATTTGATCGAAAAGGGAATTGCTGCCGGGTTCCCAATGGGACATTATTATCCGGAACTGAAAAACTGTATGCTTGTTGCAATCACGGAAAAACGCACAAAAGAAGAGATCGGCTGTCTGGCCGAGTCGCTTGAAGCCGTCTTAAGGGAGGCAAAATATGAAACTGATCTATGATAAAAGCGTAGAAGGCCGAAGAGGCGTGACCCTGCCGCAATCCGATGTGCCCGAGAAAAAACAAATTCCTGAAGACTACCTCAGAAGTTCCGAACCTGAACTGCCGGAGGTGTCCGAACTCGATGTTGTTCGGCATTTTACCGAACTTTCAAGTAAAAATTTCGGGGTTGATACTCATTTCTATCCGCTCGGTTCCTGCACAATGAAGTATAACCCCAAGGTGTGTGAAGAAGTCGCGGGTTACGAGGGGTTTAAGAACCTTCATCCCCTTTTGCCTCAACTCCGGGGCGGCGGGGTGCTGACTCAGGGGGCGCTGCAGGTGCTGTATGAGACCGAACGGCTGCTGTCCACTATTACCGGAATGCATGAGTTCACGATGCAGCCGATGGCGGGAGCGCACGGGGAACTTACGGCTGTTATGATGATAGCCGCCTACCATAAATCGAAAGGGAACCCAAAGAGTAAAATGGTTATCCCCGATTCCGCTCACGGCACAAACCCCGCCAGTGCAGCAGTGGCCGGATATGATGTTGTGTCGATCCCAACCAATGAAAGCGGAGTTATGGACATCGATAAATTTAAAGAAGAAGTGGATGATGACCTGGCCGCCGTGATGCTGACCTGCCCCAATACCCTGGGGCTGTTCAACAAGGATATTCAACAAATAGCTTCTGCTGCTCATTCCGTCGATGCGCTCATGTATTATGACGGCGCCAACCTGAACGCCATACTTGGAAAATACAGGCCGGCCGATTTTGGTTTTGACCTGATGCATATCAATCTGCACAAAACATTCGGGACTCCCCACGGCGGGGGCGGACCGGGTGCGGGGCCGGTCGGAGTACAGGGAAAACTGGTTGACTTCCTCCCCATCTCAAGAGTCGTTAAACGGTCGGACGGTACCTATGCTCTTCATTATGACTGCCCGAACTCCATCGGTTATGTTGCCCCCTTTTACGGCAACATGGGGGTGGTTATCAAAGCTTATACTTACATCCTCCTGCTCGGCAAAGCGGGCCTGTCAAGAGTGGCGGAAAATGCTGTGTTGAATGCCAATTATCTCATGGAAAATCTTAAGGATTTTTATGAACTGCCTTTTGACAGGAGCTGCATGCACGAGTTCGTTTTGTCAGCATCCAGGCAGAAAAAACAGGGCGCTTCCGCTATGGATGTCGCTAAACGCCTGCTGGATTTCGGCGTTCATCCGCCGACAGTATATTTCCCACAGATCGTTGACGAATCGATGATGATTGAACCGACCGAGACGGAATCGCTGGAAAAGCTTGATGACTTCATAGCGGCTATGAAGCAGATCGCCCATGAAGCCGAGGAAAACCTGGAAGTGCTCAAAAAAGCGCCCGGCAACACACCGGTTACAAGACTTGATGAGGTCAAAGCTGTAAAAGAACTCGACCTGAGGTGGCGAAAGACTTGAAATGGCGATTGATCCAATCCGGACATAACAACGCCTTTTACAATATGGCCGTTGACGAGGCGATGATGGAAGCATGCATCATTGATGGTGGGCTCCCTACCCTGCGTGTTTATGGTTGGACCCCCCCCGCTCTCTCGCTTGGCTATTTTCAGAAGGAGCACGATTTCAGGAAACTCCCTGAATACAGCGGCGTTGATATTGTGAAGAGGCTTACCGGCGGCGGAGCCATATTTCATAATAATGAACTGACCTTCTCGGTTGTATGCCGAACGGGGACAGGGGTTCTGCCGGAAGATGTTTGTCAATCCTACGAAGCCGTATGCGAGGCCATTGTCTGCGGGCTTGACATGATTGGTGTCAACGCGCATATCCGCGGGAAAAAAGCCCCGCCCAACCCCGTCGCGAATGCAGAAAAATACTCACCCTACCTCTGTTTTGAAAAACCTTCACGTTACGATGTCGTGATCAACGGCCAAAAAATCGCCGGAAGCGCCCAGCGCCGAAAAAAAACCGCCTTGCTTCATCACGGTTCGATACCGATAAAACCTCGCCGGGCAGCCGGGAGTACATCGGCAGAGGAGGCAGCCGGTAAGATAATGACTTTCCAGGAAGTAAAAAATGCTTTTGTCGATGGTTTCGCTCAATCTTTTGAATCCGTATTTTTTGAAGAGGATTTAACACCGGCAGAATTGAGATTAGTCCGGGAACTGATCAGAAACAAGTATAACTCAAGAGAATCAGCGTTATGAGACCGCTCAGGCAGAGCGTCTGAAGGGATATTTAATCGTAAGAACGCTCATTAAAATTTAAAACACATGCCTCAATCATTATGTGTGGGATTGAGATGGGAGATTCTCCGATCACGGTGCCGGTCGTCC
>JAGYMJ010000145.1 GCA_018400625.1 Planctomycetota bacterium | reverse complement strand
GTACACTTATCGCTGCCTCGCGGTGGAGGGCGTCAAAAGCGCTTGTAAAACGCGGGTTGCCACTTTCAGTCAAGGATGCTTTCGATTTACAAAACCAGCTTGCCGAAACTTATGGCCCCCATTTTCTCGTTTTCGATGAAATCGGACGGCGGTACAATTTAGATGAGAAAACCCTGGCCGAAGCCTATAGCGCCTATAATACGGAAAATATCGATGCCCCTATCAAGTTGTTTCCTGACGCCGGACCTACGTTGGACGAACTCCGCAATATGGGGTTGAAATGCTTTCTGCTGACGGTAGGACATCATGCCCGGCAAATGGCTAAAATCAAAAAATTAGGCGCTGAAAATTTGTTTGATGACTACCTGATAAATGATTATGATCGCGGTTCCGTCTTATCGGAATGTTTGCGTTATTTGCTGCATAAATATAATCTCAAACCCGCTGAAGTTCTCATTGTGGGGGATAGACCGGGGGAGGAAATCCGGCATGGCAATGAATTGGGTATGGCCACCGCACAAATTCTTCATGGACGTTTTAGTATTGCCCAACCTCGTGATGAATTTGAAGAAGCCGATTATAAAATCTCCTCTCTGTTTCAGGTTCCTACCATAGTGCGACTGGCTTCCATTGCCAAAACGCCCGATACTCTACGTATAGTTGCTCTTGGTGGCGGTACCGGCCTGCCTGTCGTGTTGAAAGGATGTAAATCATACTGCGGCAATCTCACGGCGATCGTCGCTGTGACCGACAGCGGACGATCCACGGGGGTTTTGCGCAGAGAGTTTGGTATGCCCGCTCCGGGGGACCTGAGAAACTGCCTGATTGCCCTCAGCGAACCAGGTGAAAAGGAGCGACAGCTTAACAGGCTTTTCCAATACAGATTCCATAACGGTTCACTTGATGGCATGAGCCTCGGCAATTTACTTATTACCGCTATGACTGAAATGGAGGATAGCTTTGAAGAAGGGGTTAAAACGATGAGTAATTTGTTGAATATACGTGGCAAAGTCTTACCGTCCACCGTGACCGATGCTCATATCGGCGCGCAACTTAAAGACGGGTCTATCTTAAAAGATGAAGTGAGTGTGGGAAACCCCAATAAAGCGCCCATTGACCGCGTCTTTCTTATACCCGAAGATGTTAAGGCTTCTGAGAATGCTGTGGAAGAGGTGAAAAATGCCGATATTATCGTTTTGGGACCGGGAAGCCTGTTTACAAGTATAATTCCCAACCTCCTGGTTCAGGATATTAAACACGCTATACAACAGAGCAATGCCGTCGTTTGTTATATTGAGAATATCGTTACCCAGCCTGGCGAGACGGATGGATTTAGTGGATACGACCATTTTCATGCAGTGCAAAAATATTTAGCTCCTGGCAGGATAGATGCAGTCATTATTAATTCCCATCGCCCGGATAAAAAGCTGTTGGAAAAATATGCAGCGCAAGGTGCCAGTCTGGTAGAAACCGATCCTCTGCTTGAAAAACAGGATGTGCAGGTAATTAAATGTGATTTATGTGAAGATTTTGAAGAGCCAAGGGTGCTTTGGGAAAAACAGGACCTGTTAAGGCATAATCCTGATAAACTCGGGGATTCTATCTGTCGTTTCTTTGCGGGATTGCCTGCCCGATAATTCAGAAGAATACTTCCAACCTTCTCCCCTTAAATTAAGCGTTTTTCAATGAGAAAAAAAATATGGTATGCATCGGGATTGCGTTTTACTTGCCTGAAGTGCGGTAACTGCTGCACCGGAGAGCCGGGCTACGTGTGGTTGACACGGAACGATATCTTCAGGATAGCGGAGTCGATCGGAATGAATCGTAGTGAATTCCTGAAATCATATTGCAGGTTCGTTCAGGGAAGAGTCAGCCTTTTAGAGCGACAGAACGGAGATTGTGTCTTCTTTGCGAAACGAAAGGGTTGTGAAATCTATGAAGCAAGGCCCGAACAATGTAAATTGTTCCCTTTTTGGCCGCATCTTTTGGAAACTGAATCAAACTGGGAAAGAGAAAGCAA
>JAGYMJ010000144.1 GCA_018400625.1 Planctomycetota bacterium | reverse complement strand
AAGTGGTCGTGGAGGTCGAGCCCGCCGATCATGATCCGGCCGGCGGCCGGGCTGAATCATTATTCCACCGGCACAGGGCACGGTGGTGAGCAAATGGGACGTGGTTCACTGAATATCTACTAACGGTTAAAATATCATCTCTTTTTCCAATAATACTTTTAGCTCTACGGATTTCACTTAAAATGGCCTCTCATGTGCTGGATTCATTATATTTTTGCGCCGGTACGCTCTTATTGCCCCGGTTGGTATTAAAAATGCCGTTTTCGCGTCGCCATCGCGCAGGACTCAAACAGAGGATGGGTTATGTTCCTGAATCGGCCCACACCGGGAAAAATATTTGGATACATTGTGCCAGTGTCGGGGAGGCATCTATTCCCCGTCGCCTTGTTCAACATATTACTCGTGAATATCCTCATCTGCAACCGGTTTTTTCTTCGTGTACGGATACCGGCGTAGAGCGATTGCAGAAACTTTATCCTGAAAATGCAGTTTTTTTCCTTCCCTTTGATCTCTCACCTTGCATTAAACGGGCTCTTGAACGGATCAAACCTTCGGCGCTCTTATTGGTCGAACAGGAACTCTGGCCCAATTTGCTTCTTGAATGCTATGAAAAAAACATACCTGTGGCTGTTGTCAACGGCAGGATGAATGAAGTGTCCAGCCGACTCAATCGCGCGATTTTTCGCCTTCTCCCAAAAGCCCAAAACGCTGTAAAAATGTGCTGTACACGGAGCCAAAAAGACGCCGAGCGTTTTATTTATTCGGGATTCGACAGGGAAAAGGTGTATAATACGGGCTCCCTTAAATATGAGGCCTTGAAAACTTCTATCGAAGAAAAGACTCTGCGCAGCCTCAGGGAACAATTCCAGATCGATCCGGATGATGAGGTCATCGTAGGGGGGAGTACGCATGAAGGGGAGGAACTCGTCCTTGCCGATATATGGACGAAGCTCCGGGAATGTCATCCATCGGTCCATTTAATATTGGCGCCCCGGCATATCGAACGCGCCGGCCACATCGTGGCCGCTCTGCGGAAAAAAGGGCTTAAAATTGTTCTTAAAACAGAACTTGACAGAGATAACGTCAAAGCCGGTAAAGATTCCATTGTCGTTATTGATACGATCGGTCGGCTTACCGACTGCTATGCCCTTGCTACGGCGGTATTCGTCGGACGCAGCCTTTTCCCGCCCGGCGGAGGGCAAAACATGATGGAACCGGCGGCACTCGGCAAACCGGTGGCGGTGGGTGAATACACTAAAAATTTTAAGCCGGAAATGCGACAGTTAACAGCTCTAAAGGCTGTGGAAACCGTTGAAAGTGAAAAGGAATTGGAAAAAACAATACAAAGTTTTATTGAAAATAAACCCTTTTCTGCTCTACTCGGGAAGAGGGCCCAAAAAGCGGTTGTCAGTAATAAAGGGGCAACAAAAAAGACAGTGGAGCTGTTAAACGATTTTTTTTGAGTGATCTAAATCAACTTCGTGTGTAAATCTGAAAAATTTCTAAGTGTTCAGTGAATTACATGGTTTCCTACCCCACCGTGCTCCGTGCCGGGGGGGGGCTGAAATGTGGTTCACTGAGGAATGACAGGAATCATTTTGATAACATGGTGATTATATTATGAATACAAGGGAAAGGTTCGTTAAGACATTAACCGGTAAAAAAGTCGACAGGGTGCCGTTTATGAAAGTTTTTGGGCGCGATAACGCCAGTAAGGCTGAATGGGAAAACGAATATCCCGGCATTGGGGGGTGCATCGATGAGGTTTTGAAATTCGAAGGACGCGGGCGGGGCTGGGCCAAAACGGCGGTGAACGTGGACCCGTCCGGTTGGCATGAAGGAGATATCATCGAAAAAAACTCTGAAAAAGTTATTATTCGACGCGGTGAGGGAACTGTTATGGAGCGTTTTGAAAATCGCTCCAGTGGTTTCAAAGGCCATACGATCGAGTGGCCTGTGAAAAATATGCAGGATTGGCAGGAATATAAAAGTCAATACCTTGACCCGGATGATCCGGCACGTTTTCCTGACGACTGGGAGGAAAAAATAAAAGAATATCGTGTCCGTGACTACCCTTTGCAATTGACGCACCGGGGAGTTTATGGTTTTGTCAGGGAAAGAATGGGCGACGAAAATCTCGCTTATGCATTTTATGATCAGCCTGATCTTGTTCATGATATGATGGAAAGTTATACGGATATGGCGATCCGAATATGGGAAAAACAGACGGCGGACGTTGATTTTGATCTTATCGAATGCTGGGAAGACATGGCATGTAAAAATCGCGCCCTCATCTCCCCCAAAATGTTCCGGGAGTTCATGACTCCCCGTTATCAAAAGATTGCGGATTTTGCACGAAGCCACGGTATCAAGGTTATTCTGGTTGACTCCGACGGTTACATTGAAGACCTGGCCGAAGTCATGCTGGAAGCCGGAGTGACGGCCATGTACCCCTTTGAAGTCCTTGCCGGCAATGATGTGGGACGGGCTCTTGACCGTTACCCCGGCCTGGGGTGTATTGGCGGGTTGGCGAAAGAGTGCATGTATGAAGGCCGTGCTTCAATCGATGAGGAGATAGAAAAGGCGCGACGATTAATTAAAAAAGGCCGCTATATCCCGGGGCCCGATCACTTTGTACTCAACCTTGCCAGTTTTGAGAATTATCGGTATTTTATGGAGCGATTGAGAGAAGTGGTGATGACGACCACGCCTGAGGTATAACAGGGAGGCGCGATCTGAAGTAAGTCTTCAGTGAACCCCTCAGCATCCCCACCGTGCCTTGCGCCGGTGGAATGAAGATTCAGTGCGAAGTCCTGGGCCCTATAGACCCTATCAGCCTGGCCGAAAAGGTTGTAAATGGTTTGTAGTGAGCCCTTTTAA
>JAGYMJ010000143.1 GCA_018400625.1 Planctomycetota bacterium | reverse complement strand
AGTAGCCATTTTCTCTCTTTTTCAACCTTCAACTATGAATGGGACATGCTCCCATCGTGCCCTGTGCCGGTGGGGATGCTGCGTGGTTCACTGAGGACTTACCCATTGCAAATCTTAAACATGATGCAATGACATTCTGGTTCTTTATCCTGCCGGATAGAAGAAATGGATTAACGAAACAAGAGCCAGCACGTAAACCAGCCAGTGCACTTCATTTCTTCGTCCCGACACGAGTTTAACGACGGGGTAGGCGATAAAACCGAAGGCGATGCCGTCGGCAATGCTGTAGGCCAGGGGCATGAAAATGATAACAAGGAAGGCGGGCAGCGCTTCCGTGAAATCATCAAAATCAATTTTCTTCACCGATTCCGCCATCAGCACGCCGACGATGACCAGCGCCGGCGCCGTGGCTTCGGCCGGAATAAGTTCGGCCATCGGCGACAGGAAAAGAGTCAGCAGGAAAAGCACTCCGGTGACGACAGAGGTAAGACCTGTTCTGCCGCCCTCAGAAATGCCGGCGGCGCTCTCAATATAGGCGGTGACGGTGCTCGTGCCCAGCAAGGCTCCGCCTGCGGTGCCTACTGAATCGACCAGCATGGCGCTGTTTATTTTAGGCAGCCGCCCCTTCTGATCCAGATAACCCGCACGGGCGCCAACACCCATCAGGGTACCCATAGAGTCGAATACATCCACGAATATGAAGGAGAAAAGAACGAAAATCGGTACCTTGAGCGCGGCGCGGAAGTCCAGTTGTAACGCAATCGGGGAAAGGCTCGCAGGCGCTCCCACCACATCGCCTACCTCGGCAGGTGGTTCGCCGACCCCCATCAAAAAACCCACGATTGTTGTCAGAATAATACCGATAAGGATAGCCCCTTTGACTTTACGCGCCATCAGCAATGCCGTGATCAGAAGGCCGATCAAAACCAGCAACGGACCGGATTCTGTCAGATTGCCCAGGGTAATCTGGGTGGCTTCATTTCCGACGATAATCCCGCCGTTCTGCAGGCCAATGAAAGCGATGAAAAAACCGATTCCGGCGGCCACGGCGCGCTTGAGGCTGGTGGGCACCGCGGCATCTATATAGCGTATAGACCGGGAGAGCGCCAGGATCATGAAAACTATCCCCGACATGAATACCGTTGCCAGCGCCGCCTGCCATCCGTATTGGGCCGCCACCACATAGGCGAAGAAGGCATTCAATCCCATACCGCTGGCCATGGCGATGGGGTAGTTGGTTGCAAGTCCCATGAGGATCGTCGTGAAACCGGCCATGAGAATAGTGGCCGTCATTACCGCTCCGGCATCCATACCGGCATCCCCGAGTATCTGGGGGTTGACAAAAATAATATACGCCATCGTCATGAACGTCGTGATGCCGGCAACAATTTCCGTGCGCAAATTCGTCTGATGTTCTTTTAACTTAAACATTTTTTTCCTCACAGCATTCAGACGGCACAATTGGTCGTTCACTGAGGACTAATCACATGTCTTCAAGTTTCCCCCCCCAATTCTCATCAACAGCTACTCCATCTTAACACTCAATGAGTCCAGCCATCCCTCCGGTTCGGTGATGATTTTTTGTGTATGTGCTGTTGCGCGCTGAGTGCGTAGAATAAGTCCGGCAGCCAAGGGCTGTCCTTCCATACGGAAAATACCGGCTACAGCACACCAGTACGATTCACCTTTGGGTGAAGAGGGGAGTGGACAGTTTCTGAAAACTTTATAGGCGAACCCCTGAGCACTGAGTTGGGGCGGCCAGTAGCGGACTTGAGGTTTCTGGGCGGCTATGACATCGCTCAGACCGGGCAAAATTGCTTCATAGGCTTTCTCCAAGCCTTCAGAATCCGGTAATTCCCCCCGTCTGCCTCCCGGAGCAAGAATGACGGCTGCGATGCGGGACGGGATGTTGTAGAATTCCAGAACAGGTCCTTCTTTCGGCGGTTCTTCATCCCCAAGAGTTCTCACATCAATACCAGGTTCGCGATTGCGGTCTTCCTCATTTCTGTTTTTCCTCATGATTTGTAAAATTTTATAAACGATGTATAAGAGAAGAATCACAATGAGGGCCGCGAATGCCCACGGGATCAAATTTCCGGGTATTGAGAACGCAAAATCTCGAATTCTGGTCATAAGGTTTTCCGTATCCATATTATTTCCCCTTTTTTATAAATTCCATCATCTTGATTTTAATCAAATTTAAGTAATGTTGCCTTTACCGTTTTGAAGGGGGTGAGAAAGGCGCAGCATCAACATAATTTTATTATACCAGCAATATTTAATTTTTCAAGAAGATGTCAAACGGTTTTCACCGGATATCTCTCATCGCCAGCCGCGTTGTGCGAGAAGCGTTCGGTTGGGTTGTGGGGTGAACTCTCTATCCGATTCGCCCGTTAATTGCCCGTTTTTGGTCCATCTTTCCAGGTCGCTTCCCCAAAGCTCCTCGATCATGAGATTTTTTAATTCTTCCAGTACGCTGTTATATTCGGGTGAGGCGGAAAGTTCGTTCAGCTCCTGCGGATCCTTCTCTATATCGAATAACTGGAATCTGTTGCCTATCGGGTACCATATCAGCTTATAACTTCCTTTCCGTATCATTCGCATGGCGCGTTCATCTTCATAATGTTCGCAAAACAAGTGATCGCGTTTCTTGCCGGATACCAGGGAAATTCCTTCAACCGTTTTTGGCGGGTCAATACCGCACATCTCAAGCAGAGTGGGCATGATATCCCTGAGGCAGACCAAACGCTCATCCACCTGATGATGTGAAGAATGCTTATACTCTGCTGTGGGCATAAGTATCATGGGGATCTTGGCCGACCACTCGAGCATCGGCGGTTTGCACCACAGGTTATGATTGCCCAGCATATCGCCGTGATCGCCGGTAAACATGATGATCGTATCGTCCAGAAGCCCTTCTTCGCGAAGGGTGCCGATCAGCAGGCGTATCTGATGGTCGATATAGGTGCATTGCGCATAAAAGCCCTGACGCGCCAAATGAACTTCTTTGTCGGAGAGCGGCATGAACTTATCACGATGTGCTTTCAGGGCGTAAGGGAAATCATCAACATTCTTCGCCCAATCACCGGTCACCGGATCGTCGATGCCCAGGTGGCGGTACATTTCCAGGTATTCTTTGGGGGGGGTGACAGGTTGATGGGGGGCAATGTAAGAACAGTACCAGAATCCGGGCTTTCGTGCATCACGCCTCTGTATAGTCCGGCACATTTCGCGCGTTGTCCAGTTGGTGGGGTGGCAGTATTCGGGCAGATGCCATGGACGTGTAACATATTCGTTATTCCCCATAGCGTGAGTGAGCTCCTGTCCGGCATACCCTTCATCTTTCAGAAAAAGCTCAAAATCATCGGGCCCGCCGCCCAGATGATGGCGTCCTTCCTCATTGAGGATGACCTCATCGAAACCGATTCGGTCACGCTGGGGATAAACATGGAGTTTACCTACGGCATAGGCCTGGTATCCGTTATCGCGGAATATCTGGGGCATTGTGGGCAGGTCGGCGGGCATCTCCTCGTATTCCCTGAAAACGCGGTCGCCATGGGTTTTGGCGCAGGTTCCCGTCATCATGCCGCGCCGCGCCGGTATGCATGTGGGGGTGGTGGAATATGCCTGAGTGAAGAGCGTGCCGCTCGCAGCCAGGCGATTAAGAGTAGGGGAAAGTATATGTTCGTGGCCCGCGGCCTGCAGCAGTAAACCGGGCCAGTGATCAACGCAGATAAGTAAAACATTAGGATTAGACATCTTAAGGCCTCCTTGTTGTTATAATTATTTTCTGCAATACAGAATAACAAGAAAATTAAGTGTTTAAGAAATAATTGTTGAATCAGGTAAAACTTTATTGCAAATATCCAGTGAACCCCGTCTCACTTGATCACCACCGGCACAGGGCACGGCGGTGATCAAGTGAGACGGGGTTCACTGGATATTGCAATAAAG
>JAGYMJ010000142.1 GCA_018400625.1 Planctomycetota bacterium | reverse complement strand
CAAGGCCGGCATCCTGGAACACAATTCCGCTCATGCGTTGGGAAATAGTGTATAATGCGAGCATTTTATCACTCTGACGGCTGATCCTTTGATGTTGATCAACAAACCTTACACTTCCTATGCACATAACGGCCAGAATCAAAGGTACAAGCGGGTTGTCCACGATGTTGTAAGAATAGGCAATAATTACGGCCATGGGGAAAAGAAACAAAGTCTGCACTATTTTTAACTTATCGCTTTTGAAACTGAAAATTCTGCGCAAACCCAACTTCACATCTGATTTTAGGGGGTTGAGAAGGGCAATGTATGTGTTAGTCAATATTATATTGACAAATAGGTAAATCATCGTTGCTAAGCCGCCGATCAACATGAATCTGTAAAGCTTATCGTCAAATAAACGCGGCATATAATGGAAATAATAAACCATAGCTATACCGGCTAATCCATAAATTATCAGGTACTGGGCAGCGAGGAAAAAGGTTGATTTCCAACTGTGATTCCGTAGCAAGCCCCCGGTGATTATAATACCGCTGAACGCCATTAATGCTGCTGCAGGCGGTTCAAAGAGGAACATAGCCGCCAGAATGATAGCAAAACTTGCGGAAACAGTGCTGCCGTAATCCAGGTTGATAAAGTTTTTCTCAGCAACAACATTTATCATGAAAAACAATAAAAATGAAAGAGGATCTATGTTGTCGTAGATATCCTCCAACTGCGGATGCAAAAAACAAGAGAGAGAAAAAATTATCAGACCTAAAGCTGTTAATATGATCAGGAAGAAGGATGTTTTTGGGAGTTTCATTGTATTTTGAATAATTTTTTTGATAAAATATTATACAGATTTTACCCTTTTTCCGGCCAAAATGTCAAAATTTTGCCGGCTATTTTGGGTAAGTTCCCAGTGAACTCCGTATCATCCCCACCGTGCCTTGTGCCGGTGGAATGAAGATCAAGAACGATGAGAACTTAATAAATGATGAATTCTTTCACAAAAATTTTAAGTTACTTGCGTGGGCGGAAAAAATTAGATTCTGCTTTTGAAAAAGCAAAGGCATATGATTCGAATGCGCCTTCCCATGATCAGGATATCAATCGGAAAGAATCTGATATGCCGCCTGAACTGATCATTACAGGCTATAATGCAAAGGACCGCAGAGAGTCGCAGAAACTCGTCGACCTGCAATCCGTTGCAGTCCTTGCAATCTTAGTTGTTCTGCTTTTCGGCCAGCTTATCCAGCAATGGGGCGATATTTACCATTCGATTGAACTTGGAGATGTCGATCAGATGGTCAGGATATTAAATTTAAGGCCTAAATATGTGGAAAATCGTGATGAATACAACCGCACGCCGCTCCATTTTTCTGTTGAGTTAGGTCAATATGATGTTGCTGAAGCACTCCTGGGAGGCAATAACGGAAAAGAACTCATGAAAAAAGCCCATGTCGATGCCCGGGATAACCAGGGACTGACTCCGTTGCACCTGGCTGTCCATGAGCAAAGTGAAAGTTTTGTAGCTTTGCTCCTCAGGAAAGGGGCCTCCCCGGTGAAGCAGGATGAATCAGGTCGATCGCCCATTTATGTTGCCGTTGAAGAAGGATATGACGAAATTCTAAAACTTTTTATTGAAATCTGTGATGATAAGGACAGTTTTCTCAATAAAAAATGGAATGTGGCAGGAAATGAAGGGGGAACTTTGCTGCATTTGGCGGCATATCAGGATGATCTTGAACGGGTGCGCTTGCTGAAAGAGGCAGGGGCAGACCCTCTTATCAAAGACGATTTAGGCAGAACCCCTTACAGTGTCGCCTACATCAATGCCAATGATGATGTTGCCAGTTATCTTGCTCAATATACCCCCGGTTCCCACGAGTAGTTTTGCTCCCCAATGAGGGAAAATTTCCTATAAGGATATTTTCTCTATCCGGGCTTCTTCCCATATGGGAGCCATCTCAACCACCTGCCCGTTGTCCATGGCCCGATCAATGCCGAATGTGGTAACCGAGGAATAAAATCCCTCTTTAACGCTTGTCTGTGGTGGATTGCCATAAAGTATCGAATTGGCGACGCTTTCGGCCAAAATATTGTCACCACCGCCATGCCCGCCTTTAGACCCTGAACTCATGTCGTGTATCGGTTCGTTAAAACCGATTTTGGCCAGTTCTATGGTGCCTTGAATAACGTCCGCCCGCAGAGCCCCTTCACTCCCGAGCAGATACATTCGTCTTTCGGGGATCGCAGAATGAATATTGGTGTGGAAGGCGGCCCTGACGTTATTGTCATACTCAATTAACGCTACCTGGTTGTCAACCACGTCATGGTCGCCGGTGAACGGATTGACGTAGGTTGGCTGATTCCATGTCATGTAGGCCTGGCGTCCCTTGTCATTTTTCCCCAATTTCTCCATCATGTATTCATTCCGGGGCAGGAAAAAGTCATTTCCACCAAAGCTGGCAACACGCCTGGCCCGACTGTTCACGATCCACTGGGCGATGTCGATATCGTGACAGCACTTCTCCAACAAATGCGTGCCGGTATATTCTTTCTTTCGCCGCCAGTCGCTCATTATATGGCCGCCATGATTGAAACTGAGCGTCTCATTGAATTCCATGCTGATCAGTTCCCCGATCTCCCCGGCATCCACCAATTCTTTAACCTTCCTGTAGTGAGGCGAATAGCGCAAAGTAAACCCGATGGTGAACATCTTCCCGCTTTCATGCCAGGCCTGAACTATCCTCCGACAATCTTCGGTACTGGTGGCAAACGGCTTCTCGCAAAAAACATGCTTGCCGGCTTCAAATGATGCTATGGTGTGTTCTGCATGATAGCAGTTCCATGACCCTATGAAAATCCAGTCTAATTCTTCCATCTGCAACATTTTCCGATAGTCTTCAAAACAAGGACCGGTGAAATTGAAAGTGTCTTTCGCACAGTTGATTGAATCTTCAGAAATATCGCATAAAGCAGCAAGTTTTATGCGGTCACTTTTTTTCATAACACGGGATAAAACACCATTTATCCGCCCACCACATCCGATGATTCCTACATTAATTTCTTTTTTAGTTTTTTCCATTTGTAATTATCTCCTCCCGGCTCCTTGATCATTGAATCCGGACAGGCATACCCAAAGCGAGCGGCGGCCCCATAGTGGAAACCGCCGGCGTGCGGGGAATTCTGACATCATGTTCAAAAAACTTCAACTTCTTTTTCTATGTTTTCATCGATTATCAATGGCAAAAAATATGCTCACTGAAAGAATAGACGAAATGGATTGTTTTTTCAAACAAAAACCTGTAAAAAGTCGGTATGAAAGTTGACATCCCGCCCATATTCAATAACCACCCACCGAATATTGTCCATCACATCGGAAGTAAGATTTTCGTGTAATGCCTCAAAATACGGTTGCCGTTTGAGTAATTGAGTAAAGAAATATATAATATTAAGAAGTGACTGCGCGTTTTCAGAGATTGTGCTCTGAAAAACAAAGCGCATGACAGCTCAATATTTGGCCGCCCCCCCAAATTATAATAATATCTATGAGAAGACGCCAAACGCGAACAGTTAAAGTTAAAGATGTCACTATTGGTGGTCGGGCACCGGTAAGTGTGCAGTCAATGACTAAAACACGCACTGATGATATTCCGGCCACTCTGAACCAAATAAAAGAGCTTTCCGAATCAGGGTGCGAAATTATCAGATGTGCTGTGCCTAAAAAAGGTGTGATTCCAGCTTTTGAGAGGGTCTGTTCTCAGTCGCCAATACCCGTCATTGCCGATATCCACTTCGATCCGTCGTTGGCCATTGAAGCGCTTGAAGCGGGGGCCGACGGAGTGCGGGTAAATCCGTGCACAATGTCCGACATGGACACATTGGCTGATTTTTATCGGATTGCGGGCAAGCTCGGCAGAAAAGTGCGCATAGGTATCAATTCCGGCTCCGTAAGGAAACGTCAAGGGATGGAGGTTGTTGAGGGTGAAAATCCTCTGGATACACCCTCCTTGATGGTTTCAGAGGCCCTGGAGCAATGCGATTTTGCGGAAAAACAGGGATGCCGCTCTATCGTTTTGAGCTTGAAAGCCAGTTCCATTTCGCAAACAGTTCAGGCTTACAGACAAGCCGCACAAAAATGCGATTACCCGTTTCATGTCGGTTTGACGGCCGCCGGCCCTCCGGACGAGAGCCTGGTTAAAAGCGCTATCGGTATCGGCAGCCTGCTGCTTGATGGTATAGGGGATACGATCAGGGTCTCTATGACCGGTCCCCCGCACGAGGAGGTCCAGGCCGCATATAGGATATTATATGCATTGGGTTTAAGGGACAAAAAAGGCCCTGATATCGTTTCATGCCCTACTTGCGGCAGATGTGAAATCGACCTGCAAAATATCGTCAGCCGGGTCAGAGAAGAACTCGGAGAAGAAGGCGAAGGTATTAAAGTAGCTCTGATGGGGTGTGTGGTTAACGGCCCTGGAGAAGCTTCTGAGGCGGATATAGGGATCGCCGGCGGGAAGAATTTTGGATTTCTTTTCAAAGCAGGGAAAAAAATACGAAAAGTGCCGGGCGATCAGCTTGTCAGTATACTGACCAATGAAGTCAGAGCTATGAGCAAATAGATTTTTATCTCTTGAATTTATGGAAAAACGAAATCGAACAAAAGTGGTCGTGCTCGGCAGCACCGGCTCAATAGGCTCAAATACATTGAACGTGATTCGTCACCTCACGGACGAATTCGATGTTGTCGGCTTGAGCGCGGGCAGGGATTGGGAAAACTTGACATCTCAGATTCGGGAATTCAGGCCGAAAGCAGCAGCTATTTTAGATGGATATGGCGGGGAACCCTTAAAAAAATCTTGCCATGAACTTGAATGTCAACTCAATTTCGGTGAAGATGGACTATGTGGAATGATTGATAATCTGCAACCGGATATCGTCGTCGATGCCATCACCGGCTGGGCCGGCTTCCGTCCCTGCCTGGCGGCACTGGAAAAAGGCTGCCGACTCGCTCTGGCCAATAAAGAATCGCTCGTCGTCGGCGGTAAATTAGTCCAAAATTTATTGCAAAACTCCGACTCAACCATACTGCCGGTGGACAGCGAAGAAAGCGCAATATTCCAGTCTTTGACCGGCGGTAAACGCTCTGAAGTCAGGAAAATTTTCCTGACCGCCAGCGGAGGGCCTTTTCACGAATGGCCCGCTGAGAGCCTGGAGGATGTAACGCCGGAACAGGCCCTCTGCCATCCCAATTGGGACATGGGGCGAAAGATTACCGTTGATAGCGCAACCCTCATGAATAAGGCCCTGGAAATTGTTGAGACCCGATGGCTTTTTGATATTGAACCGGAAAAGATACAGGTGCTTATTCACCCGCAGTCAGTCATTCATTCAATGGTGGAATACGAAGATGCATCGATAATTGCTCAATTAGGGGCGCCCGATATGCAGGTTCCTATCCAATACGCCCTTACTTATCCCCAGAGGGTGACCGGGCCGGGCGAGAGTCTGGATTTTTCCGCTTTCCAGCAACTGGAATTGCGCGCAGCTTCCGGCGATGAGTTTCCCGCTCTGGAAATCGGACATAGGGTGGCTGAAATGGGCGGAACAAGCGGAGCGGTTATGAATGCCGCCAATGAAGTGGCTGTCGAGGCTTTTCTTGACGAAAAAATTGGTTTTACCGACATCGTAAAGTCGGTCAACAAAGTTCTGACAAAACATAAACTCGGGTCCGGTGAAACTCTTGAAGAACTTGAAAATGCCGACCGGTGGGCCCGGGAGGAAACCATAAAATGCATATAATTATTCTGAACATCGCTCTTGCCGCTATAGCGGTAGGAATCTTGATCCTGGTACATGAACTCGGCCACTTTTTGGCCGCGAAAGCGGTAGGTGTACGCGTCGAGGTCTTTTCAATCGGCTTCTGGAAGAAACTCTTTTCTTTCCGGAAAGGCGACACCGAATACCGTCTGTCTGTGGTTCCTTTGGGGGGTTATGTTAAACTTGCCGGCGAAATGGAAGGGGAAGGAAGCGGAGAGCCGGACGAATTCAGCTCGAAAAGCCCCGGACAGCGGGCGCTGGTCTTCATTGCCGGGGTTGCTATGAATGTGTTGTTCGCGTTAGGCGCATTTATCATCGCCTTCACTATCGGTGTTCCCTTTGAAGTGGCGGAAGTCGGAAGGGTCGAAAGAGGCTCGCCGGCCTGGGAGGCCGGTCTGATGCCGGGCGATAAAATCACCCGTATCAATAACACTCAAAACCCCGACTTCCAGGACATCCAGCGCCATGTGGCCTTGATGGGACATGATTCAATCCATCTTGATATCGAACGGGAGGGCGATATGATGGAATTTGAACTCGTGCCCCGCTACGACGAGTTCGCCGGTATGAAGTTGATGGGCTTCTCCCCCCCCGTCGAGCCTGTCGTCACCGGAATCGCCGAATTAGAAAATGGACGGCGACCCGCCGAAGAAGCCGGAATAGAGCTTGAAGACAGGGTCCTGCGCATCAACGGCCATAATATTGATTACTTTCGCGACATCCGGCAGGTGCTTCAATGCCATGAAGAAGGGAGTTTAGAGATTGAACTGCTCAGGAATGACGAACGGAAAGCGGTTGAACTGGATCCCGTCAAGCCGGAAAGATACGTCATCGGAATCTCAGGTGTCAACACAGAAATCAAATCCCTGCAAAGTAACGGGCCCGCCGCACAAACGGGTTTGCAGGTGGGGGACAAAATTGTTGCCGTCGGCCAGACACCTGTCAAAAGCATCGTGGGCCTGGAATCTTTTTTGGAAGAAAATCCGGGTCAACATGCGCTGCATGTCGAACGCAACGGGGAGAATATTACATTGGATATCGAGGTGGCCGACAGAGCGGAGCTCCAGGATTTCATCTTCAGCCTTTCAACAGGAAGCAGCAATGAATTGGTCTGGGTAAAAGAAGACGGGCCCTCCTGGGAAGCCGGAATGCGCGCCGGCGATGTCATAACCCATATTGGAGGACAGCGTGTATCGAGCTGGGAAGAGATACTGGAAGCGAATGAAAAGAAAGGCGAGGCCCCGCGTGAAATCGCCTGGGAACGCAACGGCGAGAGTTTTGAAGAAAAAGTCATACCGAAAGTCAACCGAACCGACCAGGCGGCGCAAATGGGTATTTTTTTCACCCGCACCAAACAGCAAGTGCGACGTGAGGGAGTGACGGGAGCAATATCAACCGGCATACAAAAGACTTATGGGGCATTTGCCGACATGCTTTTCACCATCAGAGGGTTTGCGACACGTGAAGTCAGCACTCAGCATGTCGGCGGCATCATGCTCATCGCCTATGCATCTTACCATGCCGCTTCCCAGGGTATGGGACAATTACTCTACTTCTCTGCTATGATAAGCGTTGCACTGGCTTTTCTGAATATACTGCCTATTCCCGTGCTGGACGGCGGTCATTTACTGTTTGTGGGCATAGAAAAACTCCGTGGTAAACCGTTGAGTGAGCGCATCAAACATATCAGTCAAACAGTTGGCCTCGCTCTGCTGCTGCTGCTTGTCGTCTATGCGGTTCGCAACGATATTCTCAGGCTCTTCAATCTCTAATCCTCTATTTATAAGGAGAAAAACATGGCTAAAATTG
>JAGYMJ010000141.1 GCA_018400625.1 Planctomycetota bacterium | reverse complement strand
TCCACCGGCACAGGACACGGTGGGGATCAAGTGGGACGTGCTTCACTGAATACTTACACTGAGTATTTACCGTTTTAATTAGTTCAGTCGTCTATGTATTATTGCTTGTTGGAGGTTTTGATTATGGAATGGTTAAGAATGGCAAGATGGTCTCCATACGTGGTCGGTGCGGGAATCGGACTGCTGGCTTGCATTGCGTTTCTGTTGTCGAACAAACCCCTTGGATGTTCGACAGCGTTCGCGCGCACCAGCGGAATGATAGAGAAGCTGTTTCGGGGCGACAGGGTTCAGGAAAAGGCCTATTACCAGAGATTCGAACCTACGATCGACTGGGAATGGATGCTTGTAGCAGGGCTGATCGTGGGCGCCTTTACCTCGGCGATTATGTCAAACGAGTTTCAGATTCTACTGGTTCCCGACATCTGGGCGGAGGCGGCGGGAGATTCCGTGCTCCTTCGATGGATTGCGGCCCTCATTGGAGGAATCATACTCGGTTTCGGTGCGCGCTGGGCCGGCGGTTGCACCAGTGGGCACGGGATAAGCGGAACGCTTCAACTGGCAGTGAGCAGTTGGATTGCAGCCTGCTGTTTTTTCATCGGCGGCATCGCCACCGCAATGCTGCTTTTCAGGATTATCCTTACCGGATAAGGGAAGGCCGCACGGCAGCTTGAAGAATAAAATTAAACAAGGAGATGGCAGATGTTAAATAACCTTCACTCAAAAAAGCGAATACAGTTGCTCATTGGATTCTTGATTGGAATCGGATTTGGCTTCTTACTTCAAAAGGGTGGTGTAACGCAATACGATATTATTCTGCAGCAGTTGCTCCTGGAAGACTTTACTGTCGTAAAGATCATGCTGACCGCTGTACTGGTAGGCATGATAGGGGTTCACCTTCTTCGAAGCTTCGGCTTCGCTCAGCTCCATCCGAAGTCCGGCTCCATTGGTTCAAGTGTTATCGGCGGATTGATTTTTGGCGTGGGTTTTGGTTTGCTTGGATATTGTCCGGGCACGGGGACGGGCGCGTTCGCACAGGGAGCGATCGACGCCCTCGTGGGAGGGGTAGTTGGCATGCTCATAGGCGCCGGCTTGTTTTCAGCTTTATACCCAAAACTGAAGTCCGGCGTACTGCATAAGGGCGATTTCGGCGCAAAGACCTTTCCGGAACTGCTCAGGGTTAACGCCTGGGTTGTTGTTGCGGCAGTTTCCGCAATCATAGTCGGGCTGCTGTTTTGGATAGAAAAAGCGGGGCTTTGATTTTATCAGGGTCGGCCGAAGCAAAGGGACGTTCGAAGTATGTAAGTCCTCAGTAAACCACGTATCATCACCAGCGTGCCCTGTGCCTGCCTGTGCGTCGCACGGTGGTGATGAAGTAATGGAGTTCACTGAATATTTACCGAAGTATACTGAGTATTGGCGCCATTTTTTCTTCAACTTATTTCGCACGTGGGACGCAACTTATATTTATGGGCAAGCTTGACATACCATGTTGTTCCTGGCTAAAGAGCTATAAAAAAACCTTCCTGAAGTACGACATTTTGGCGGGCATCATAGTAGCCGTCATGCTGATACCACAGAGCATGGCCTACGCCATGATCGCAGGGCTGCCGCCTGTTGTCGGTATTTACGCCTCTACCATCCCTCTTTTGCTCTATGCACTCTTCGGTTCATCTCGCCACCTGGTGGTCGGGCCGGTGGCGATAGTATCACTGCTGGTGATGGCCGCATGTTCTGAGCACGCCGAGCCCGGAACCCATGAATATATCCAGATAGTGGCTTTATTAACTCTTTTGGTCGGGATATTTCAAGTTGTTCTGAGATTTCTGCGTGCGGGTTTTCTGGTCAATTTCGTTTCAAGTGCCGTGATGAGCGGTTTTATTTCTGCAGCCGCAATTATAATAATGCTCACCCAAGTGGGGCATTTACTCGGTTTAGAACTGGCAGGCGGACATTCTACAATAACGTTGATTGGCGAGGTCTTTTGGGAAATCGGCGAGACGCACCTGCCGACCGCAGCGGTTGGTGTCGGGTCAGCAGGAATTCTGTACATTGCCAAAAAGAAATGGCCTCATGCTCCGTTAGCGTTGATAGTTGTCATTTTGGCAACCTTGCTGGTTTACGTTTTGCGCCTTGATGAGCTCGGAGTTTCGACTGTAGGCGAAGTTCCAGGCGGACTGCCGGGTTTTTCCGTTCCGGTCCTGGATATAAGTATGGCTGTACAACTTTTTCCTGCTGCAATGGTCATACTTTTTGTCGGTTGCATGGAATCGATCGGTATCGCTCAGTGGACTGCTATACGTGAGAAAGAGAGGATTGATCCGAACCGCGAGCTCGCCGGCCTGGGAGCCGCTAACATTTTTGCAGGCCTGTTTTCGGGCTATGTAGTAGCCGGCGGCTTTTCTCGCACGGTGGTGAACTACAAATCAGGGGCAAAAACCCCTCTTGCATCGGTGGTTACCGCAGTATTGATACTTGGCGTGTTGCTATTTTTCACCCCTCTTTTTTATTATCTTCCGGGTGCTGTGATGGCGGCAGTTATTATTGTATCCATATCCGGACTGATTGACTATAAATACGCCTTTCGGCTTTTCCGCATCAAAAAAGCCGACGGCTGGACGCTGCTGGTCACTTTTTTTGTTACGCTGCTGGTGGGGATCGAGCAGGGTATTTTGACGGGAATAATTTTTTCGCTGACGCTGTATGTCGTCCGGAGTTCCAGGCCACGAACCGTTGTTCTTGGATATGTCGAGCGCGAGAATGCTTATCATGATATTCGGGTTTATCCAAAGGCCCAAATCGATCCTCACATAATAATCATTCGTGTGGATGCCGGCCTGTATTTCGCCAACGCCCGATTTGTTCAGGAGCGCGCAGGAGAGGAGCTGGCACAGCGGCCTGATGCAAAATGGGTCATTCTCGACATGTCAGGCGTTAATGATATAGACGCTGTGGCTCTTTCCACGCTTGGAAGTATAAAGGAAGATTTTGCCCATCACGACGTAACACTCGTTTTTGCCGGCATGAAGGCTCAGGTGCGCGAAGTGATTGAAAAGGCCCACTGGCACAGTTCATCTCCTCGACAAAAGGACTTTCCCACCCTTCATCAGGCCGTCCGGAAACTTGAATCGGGTTATTGAGTTGCTTAAGCCTACCTGAGCCGAACATAACGGGTAACCTCGGGGGGAAACGAGGGCGAGACGGGATTTTTCGATTTGATTTTGCCTTTATTATTGAGTACCATATATAGTAGTAGCTGCGAGTGGAAAAGGTAAGTCCTCAGTGAACCACGTTGTTCCCCCACCGTGCCCTGTGCCGGTG
>JAGYMJ010000140.1 GCA_018400625.1 Planctomycetota bacterium | reverse complement strand
TGTAGCTAATAATCTTCATTCCACCGGCACAGGGCACGGTGGAGATGCCACACGGGGTTCACTGAGGACTTACGATAATCCCGGGCTTTTATAGCATACTTTTATAGGTGGAATTTAAGTGTTAAGGAACACCTATACGGAAGTTTCTGAATGCAGCATGAGCTTCACTTTCCGCACTTTTTAGATAGAATGAAATGAAGAAATTTTCCAATTCGAGCCTGTTTTGACGCACTTGTTGCTCATCAATATAAAGTGCCAATTGACTGGTATCGAAGCGGTATGAAATTTTAAGCTCATGCCAGGTATCTTCTTCATCCTGGTAACCAGGTCTCAATATACTGCTGCCCGACATTTGACGTCCGCTTACCATATAATCCCTTCTATCCTGATAATTTCGACCATCAAAGAAAAGTTTAACGGAATTTTTAATTTTGTCTTCAATCTTGATGCCGACTTGACTTTGTCCATTTTCTTCAGTTTTAAACCGGAATTCCGCGGATATCTCGAAACCGGAATAAGGTTCGATGGGACGAATGAATTTTCTTGTATTTTTTTGAGATTCTGAATGCCTTTTCAACCTCATAACGAGTAAATTCTCATCGGCTTGCTGGTCGGCCTCTTCTGGAATGACTGCCGACCACATATAATTGGTAAAATGATATTCCTGGATGTAGTCCTGTAACTCATACACTGTGGCAGGAAGAAATTCTCCGGCTTCCGCCAGTTTATTTATTCCTTCAGCTGCTTCTTGAGCTGCTTCAGAGTCTGGAAAATGTTCATAAGTTTTTCTAAACCATTCAAGCGCATCTTCATAATTTTCGTTATTTATAAAATAATTGCCGGTTTGAACAAAAAGCATAGGCCTTCTATCGTTTATCGCTTCTTTAAAATCGTCTCTCCCAAGGTAATGTTCAAGAACATTAATACAATGAGCTATCTGCGAGGCGGTAGCCTCCGACTCAATTAAATTTTTTTGCCAACCATTGAGTATTTGGATCTTTATATCTTTGAGTTGGCTCAGCCTGTCACTGTGTCCTTCCTGTTGTTTAGCTGTTTCGGTCGTTAGTTTATAGGCTTCGCTCCAGTTGCTGTCTTCAATCATATCGTACAATTTCTGAAGCTCAGCGCGCCAGGCTTTTCTGCTTTGGATATTTTGACGGTGTTCCCTGACAAGATCAGCAAAGCGGTCAATTTCTGAGGCTGCGGGAAACCGGATTTGAACGGTTCTCAGTTGTGTTTCGGCGTCAGCGATGTTTTCATCTTTCAATTTTTCATTAACATCTTTTAAGAAAGGCTCCGCAAGGGCGTTATGGGTTTGAATGAGCATTTCGTTCCGCATCCGTTCTTGATGGGCTGCTAATTCTTGATTTTCTAATTTCCCCAATCTAACCAGAGCAAGCCAATAATCTTCTGAATCAATAAGATTTTTGACTTTTGCCAGCGACTCCGAAACTGATAATTCCTGGGGGGGGGCTACTGCAATTTGATTTGGTTTTTGGGGCATTTCAGGCATTTGCGGCCATCTGAGAAATATGTACGCTAAAGTGAGTAAAGAAATGGCGATGACGGCCGCCTTTTGCGGCCATGCCCACCATTTTGTCACCGGTTCAGCAACAGTTTTTTGTTTATTGCTGGAGGCATACCCTTGCGCCACAAGACTTTCATCGCCTGATTCGTCTCCGGGATCGAAGAAGACGGAATCGGTATTTCTTTTTTCGACAAGGCTTGCATTGCTGATAAGGTGTTGATAGATGAGTTCCATGTCCCTTGCAAGCGTATCGGCGTCATATCTTTGTTCGCGATTTTTGGCCATCATTTTTTCCACGACCGGCACGACAAATGATGGGATGTCTTTGTTGACCTGGTTGAGGGGCTCAGGAATCTCATTAAGATTACACTTCAGGTATTCAGTTGTATTCTTGGCGTTGAATGGAGGCTGACCGGAGAGCAGTTCATAGGCCACTATTCCCAGGCTATACACGTCGGCTCGTCCGTCAACCGCCTGGAGGCGAATTTGCTCAGGGGACAAATATTTCGGTGTGCCGGGCACGCGGGTGGATTGGCCTTTTTTACGGCCATTCTTCATCTCACTGATGCTTTTCGCTATCCCGAGGTCGGTGACCTTCACATGGAAGGCCCCGTTTGGCGCCTGTTCAAGTAAAATGTTGGCCGGTTTTATGTCGCGGTGGACTATACCCTGATGGTGAATGGCCTGTAAAGCATTACATACCTGGCGGAGAATATGTACGCGGTCAGCCAGTTCCAGTGGCTCCTGACTGCGCATGCGGTGGTGAAGTGAGTTCTCAACAAATTCCATTGTGTAATAAAAAGAATCGTCCCTATCGCCGGAATCGTAGAACTTAACGACATTTGGGTGCTGAACGCTTATCAGCATCCTGACTTCCCGGTCTCGCAACCTGCGCACCGTGTTAAGAGTCCGTTTTTCACTGGGTTCGAATACCTTTATGGCAAGCACTATGCCATTTTCGTTGTCATTAGCACGATATACGCTGGCCACCCCACCCTTTCCCATGTGGTCAAGAAGCGTAAATTTGCCGTAGTCTCTATACTCCATTGAGCTTTGACCTTCCTTCCTTTAAATGTTCACTAAATCCTTTTGCGCTGTTAAATAAGAAAACAAAAAAATACAGTTTTCAATAACAATAATAATCGATTACTGCTTTGAACCGTCGTTTTCTGGTAATCTGGCCGTTCCTATGCCGAGTATCTCCGCAATATTCGCCTTATCATCTTTGAGCAGTTCCAGGGCCTTTGTATCGCAGCTCAATAATGAAGTTATACCCGGCCCATGACCGGACTGAGTGCAGCTTGTATGCACTACCACCCCAATGCTTACTGCGCCTTTTTTGTAGGAACGGCCATAAGCGTGATGTTGGTCTTTTATCGCGATCAAATCACCGAGTCGCAACTGATCAAGACCTAATTGTTCTACAACCTTTTGATCGGAAAACTGAATGTCATAGTCACCGGAAAAAACATGACTGTGGCCTATTCCACTTCCCATTAACTCTGCCGGGACTGATAAAATAACAGGGACCTGTAATTTATTATTCGGCACAACAGTGCAAATAGACTCGATAAGTGATGCCGAAGAGTTTGTGACCGATATGGAGGGGAAATCATTTAATTCCAACCCCAGACCACATGCACGTATCTGTATTTTATCGCCGATGACCAGCTTGTCCAGTGTTGATTGAGCAAAGTCGATCAGAACATGTTCAATTCCACCGTGTTTTCCGGTAACGACTCCGCGCTTTCCCTTTGCATCACCGCTGACCACTGTCGCTTCGTTACCTATGCAGGCAAGAATATTTAAGGCATTGTTTGCGGATGTCTTATCTGTTTTTAAAGATACGCCCGGTTCAACATGATCCGCCTGGCGGCCGGTTGCAAGCTCCCCGACTTTGCAATTATAAGTAATTCCGCCTACCCCGGGCAGTGCAACAGGGCGCCCGGCCGGATTAATTCGCCATTCTCTCCCTTTAGGAATTGAGGGATGTGATATTTCACCTAATACAGCCTGTTCGATCAGTTTGTTTTTGTTTGTTTTAATTTCCATGATTAAACCTGTTTAATGTATTTTCAAAAGAGAGGCGGCCTTTCAAGTCTGTCCAACAATTCTTCTTCGTCCGGCATTCGTGCAGGAATGTCGTCTTCAACCGTATCTTTTATTGCTTCTTCCGGTTCCGTATGCGGTGGATCAAGCTCTGGGCCGGCAATTTCTGATAGATTTCTCATTTCTGCGCGTATTCTTGCCTTTAGATCATCGTTTCTTATCAGGGAGGCCGTTTTAACTATCTTATCCCGGGCTGATGAATAATCTTCTTCTAAAATGTCATTGTTGACAGACTCCATGCTGTATTGAAAATAGCTATTTTCAACGGTAAAATATAATTCCAGAGCCTTTACGGCTTCGGGATAGGCCTTATGTTTTTCAATTATTTGAGCCAGATTTTCCAAAATCCTTGCATATTCTGAGGCGTTATCTTTAAACATCTTAATCTCTTGTTTTACCCCTTGCAGATCATTTGCAGCCTCCATTCTGTTCCGCCGAATTTCCTCTCTCCGCTGCCCGACTCTTGAATCGGCAAAGCCAAGAATGGAATTGGAGATAATGAAGGAAAGGATAATTGCAAAAATCGGCACAGCAACACTCTTGGCCCAATATTTACTCTCTTTCAGGTAGGAATAAATTTTTTCTTTGATCCGCGCTTTAGACTCTATTTTAAGGGCTTCTTTAGCAAACCTTCCTTCCATAAGGTCTATACCGTCTTCGCCGAGTTCGTCAGGATCCGCTTCAATTTCATCCAGTTCCTTTGCATTGGTAAATCGCAAAAGATTACTAGTGATACGTATGACATCCCCCGATTTCAAGACCTCTCGTTCTTCCAGCGCCTGCCCATTGAGGTACGTACCTTTGCGGCTGTTTAAGTCCGTCAAATACCATAAACCGTTACTATAGGCTATTTCACAATGGAATCGGCTTACGGTGGGATTCATCAATTGAATCGTGTTGCGTGCAGAGCGTCCGATGGTAATAACCCTGGTGGTGTGCAGCTCCCAGCGCTGCCCCGGCGTATCGCCTTGTATTAAAACTAATATGGGATTTTCAGCCATTATATTAAGTCGAGTCCTGACCTTTTAGAAGAATGTTAAAATAGAAAAGCCAAATGAAAATAAATCTTAACTACCGCTTGTATATCATCAGAGATTATACAACAAATCATTGACATTTTCATCTGCAAAACGGTCATAAGCATCTAACAATTTGATTAAATTAACCATGTCTCCAGGCAAGGCGGCCCGGATAGATGTTTCAGTCCCATCTGAGGGCAGATGGTAAGTTATGCTGAGGGCGTGAAGCGGAGTTCTTGCCAGTGTAAAGTTTTCCATATCGGGATTAACCGGCGCAGCGTTGTTGAGAGTGGCTAAAATGTCCTTTTCAGTGATTTTTTCACGAGTTCCATAAAGAAAATCAACAGCAAGAGGGTAACCCAATGCTTTCAAATGGACTCTTAATTGGTGCTGCCTTCCGGTAAGTGGTCGCATTTCGATCAGAGTGAAATTCTTGTAACGTTTGACGACCTGCAACTCTGTAACGGCTTCTTTCCCATCCGGCGCCGGGATCATTTCTATGCCGCTTTTTGATGCTTTTTTCATCGGGATGGCTGCTGTGTGTTTGTCCAAGGGGAAACGACCTTCCACAACAGCTAAATATTTTTTGCGTATTTTCCTTTTCTGAAATTGCATTGAGAGGCTCCTGGCGGCCTCTTTGTGTTTAGCGACAAGTAATACCCCACTCGTCTCACGGTCTAATCGGTGCACTATGTGAGGGCGCAAATACGGACCGCCCGTCGGCGATTTGCGGTTGAAGCGCATCATCAACCAATCATGGAGCTGTGGTTGGTCAGCGTCTTCTCTGAGCGGTGAGACCTTTAACCCGGCAGGTTTATTCAGGACTAAATGATCGATGTCTTCGAATAAAATGTCAATAGGCTGCCCTAAATCAACCTCTTTCGGTGGGGCGCCTAATTTCAGATTCTCGGGTATGCTGATAATGTCCCCCGGATTCAATGAACAACTGCTGTTGACGTTGTTGCTGTTGACCTTGATCTCTCCTGCTGCTATGAGCCTTCTGAAGTGCGTTTTTGACTCCTTGACGAAACGTTTGCTGAGAAATTCAAAGAGAGTCATACCGATCCCCCAGGTGGGAGGGGATTCAATGTTGGGCATAATTATTTAACCAATAAAGTGTTATTATTATAGAAAGGAAGGTTTTACGGTTTTATTCCCGGCCATACTGTGCATAATCACACAAATCAAATACAACGCATTCGGCACATTGGGGTCTCCTGCTTTTACAGATGTTACGTCCATGTTCCCCGAGGACTAAAGCGGAAAGAGTATGTTTTTCTTTGGGTATGAGCCGGCACAATTCCTTTTCTATTTTGTCTGGATTGGCGCCATCAGCCAAGCCAAGGCGGCTGGATACCCTTTTTACATGCGTGTCAACAGGGATCGTTTGTTGGCCGTATGCGTTGGCTAACACGACATTGGCAGTTTTTCTTCCCACACCAGGAAGGGAAGTGAGCTCTTCAAGGCTTTCAGGCACCTGACCGTCATATTTTTTTTTAATTGTATTGCATACATTTTTAATACTTTCAGTTTTCTGGCGAAAAAATCCTGTAGGCTTTAATATCTTATGCAGATCTTCCGGTTCAGCTTGAGCAATGGCTTCAGCAGTAGGAAAAGCTTTCCAAAGATATGGAGTCACCTCATTGACTTTAGCGTCGGTGCATTGCGCTGCAAGAATGGTTGCCAACAGCAACTGAAGCGGCGTG
The DNA here is from genome assembly GCA_018400625.1 of Planctomycetota bacterium. Taxonomy (GTDB): domain Bacteria; phylum Planctomycetota; class Brocadiia; order SM23-32; family SM23-32; genus PUMZ01. Next base: position 157 of record JAGYMJ010000140.1, on the reverse strand, counting down.
TCGTAGTTCAGGTGAATATGCGCATTGGGATATTCTTTCTGTAATTTTTTTACGATTTTTAGCGCTTTTTCTTTTTTTGATCTTTGCATGTTAGAAGCTCTATACATGAGCCTGTTGCATAATGGCAAGATGACTCTATACGTTGAGGTAGATATGT
>JAGYMJ010000139.1 GCA_018400625.1 Planctomycetota bacterium | reverse complement strand
TCCACCGGGACAAGCCCGGCGGTAGGAACCACCAATCAACGTGGTTCACTGGGGACTTACGATGTACGATCATTAAGTAGCCCTATATTATGTACAGAATTCGCACTATTAGCAAATTAAAAGCATGAGTCTTTAGGCGTTCTTCAATGCAAAAGTCTTCATCATTGATTCCGTCGTCTGCCGGAGCAGCCGGTGTGTGTCCTTGATGGCGTCTTCCAGGCCCATCGGACCATCCATAATTGCAAAGGAGGCCACGATCCCGTGGCGGTAGAGTTCTTTATAACCTTCGCCCAGTTTACCCGCAAGGAGTATTGCGGGAATGTTCAGTTTTTTTGCCAATTCACCGACACCGGCGGGCGTTTTACCGAAAGCGCTCTGGTAGTCCGCCTTTCCTTCACCGGTTATCACCAGATCACAGCCCTTTAATTTTGACTGCAGGTCAACGACCTCAATAACTGTCCTGATACCGCTTTCAATCTTTGCGCCCAAAAACGCTGCAAGTCCCGCGCCGAGCCCTCCCGCAGCGCCGGCTCCGGGCATATCGGCAACGGCTATGTCCAGATTTTCCTGAATAATTCGTGAAAGATTCTCAAGACCTTTTTCGAGTTTTTCAACCATAAGGGGGCCGGCCCCTTTCTGCGGCCCATAGACTTTCGCGGCTCCGTCTTTCCCCAGCAGAGGGTTTTGCACGTCGCAGGCGACGATGAACTCAGCCTTCCCGGCCATTTCATTCAGGCCGGCCGTATCCACTTTGCCTATATGTTCCAGATCGGCCCCTTTGGGGTTCTCGATGATGTTGTCGTTTTTATCATAAAACTTAACTCCAAGTTCAGCGGCCATACCTATGCCGCCATCGACCGTAGCGCTTCCGCCTACGCCGATAATTATTCGGCGTGCGCCCGCATTGAGTGCGCTGCGGATCAAGGCGCCGGTACCGCGGGTTGACGTTACCATGGGGTTACGTTCATCTTTATCCAGCAGTTCCAGCCCGCTCGCGGCGGCCATTTCAATCACTGCGGTTTGAGCGCTATCGTCCAGCATCCCGAACCGTGCGGTAACCGTTCTTCCCAACGGGTCATGAACTTCTTCCCTCTGGTATCTTCCACCGGCGGCGGCCACAACCGCTTCGACAGTTCCTTCTCCACCGTCGGCCATGGGGGCGATCACTGTCTCCGCATTGCAGCAGGCGTCAAGCACCCCCTGCCTGATCGCTTCGGCAGCATCCACTGCAGAAAGGCTTTCTTTGAAACTATCCGGCGCTATGGCTATTTTCATTTCCAGAGAGCTTTCTCAAAAGGTTCAGATTTTCTTTAACCAGCACGTCGTCGATATTATCGGCAAGGAGATAAGGGCTCACCGCCTTTCCGATCCAGGTCTCATAACCGCCCCGATGCCGTGCCTCGCGGGTGGGCAGATAACCGAGAGACCCGTTGGATACGCTGCAGCACAGCGTGTATTGGAAGGGGCTGGCGGTCCTGATACGTAGCGAGATGCCCGCAAACATTTCACCGGGCATCGGCACAATCGCGAGGGGGCCGATAGCTGTGAGCGTCTGTGAAAATTTGCGGCCTTCAACGGGTTCCGTTTTATGGGCCTCCAAAACGGCCTTGTTATGCCTGTATAAACACATAGGGGCGCCCCATTCATCTTTTCGCGGTTCCCATTTTTGCACTTCTTTTTCTGCCTCTTCTTTTGTTGGTAGGGGTGCATAAGGTAGATGCTGGGGGTCGGAGATCAGCTCAAGTTTCAGGTCGCTGCGCCATTCCTTAATCGAAATCAGGGCCCGTATAGCGTCGGTAGCAGCGCGATAGCCCACCTCTCTGACCGCATGGATACCGTCGCCTCCCCCGGCTGAAAGCCCGACGTCCCTGCGTCTGTTTGTTCTCGGCCCGACATCTCCGATCGCACCGTTGAGGAAGAATACAGGAGCGTCAAACTGCGATTCTATTCTGTCTTTCATGACACCGCACCAGTCACGGGAGACGATCCGGTTGTTTCCCATCGCGGTGCAATGCGCCCCGTAATGGACGATGATACCGGCGTCTTTCCCTTCATTCCTGAAATGGGCGACCGTCATCGTGGGGTCGAACGGTTCCTGGGGGGAGGCCATGAAGCCGCCAAGTCCTCCATCCTCATTGACTCCCCTGCGGTTAACTCCCGCGAGGCTTTCTGTTGTTGCGAAGCCTATCGAAACCGGTTGAAGATTGGCTTGTGCGCGTTCAACGGCGCTAACGATAGCGGGCGTTACTTTATCAATATAATCCTGTTCCGTATCGCCCCATCCCCAGAAATTCAAGGTGTTGGGAACGGAATGAGAATGAGTTGTGCA
>JAGYMJ010000138.1 GCA_018400625.1 Planctomycetota bacterium | reverse complement strand
CCGGTGGAGCGGTATTTCTGCACTACAAACGGATCCACCCCACCCCGGCCTCGCCCGCCGGTAGGAACCACCAATCAACGTGGTTTACTGAGGACTAACAAGAAAAAAGCATAGCCGACCCCAAACTGCGTGAAATTACAAAAACGCTATTAATGTTTATCTTCGTGCGGTCCGGGCTTGTCAGTCCGATATAAGATCAACTCCAATAGAATGTTCCATAGCCTCTTTGAACCACTTCTCGGTCAGACCGATCGAACCTTCATGTGATGGTATGGCCATGATAACCGTTCCGGTCTGTTCCCTTACTTCTGCGATGGCTTCGGCCCCCATGCCTTCCGCCAGCGATTCGCTCAATAGGATGACGCTCACTGCTTCGCTGCCGGCCAGATCATTGAGCTTATCCATGGCTTCAACATGGTCGTCGGCATCATATTCCAGGGTCTTCACTCCGACGCTTTTAAGCGCCGGCATTTGCTGCCGGGGGCCCATTGCCACTATTTTTCCATTTTCAATCATAATATTATATTATACGTAACCGGCCTTAAGATGTTTTTTTAACAGATCAGCAGAAATTTTGTTGGCTCGTCCGACAATCGAAACTCTCATATTATGTGCTTCGCTGTCCAATCCCATAACAGCCCCGAAAATTCTTTCCGGCCCGAAAGCGACAAGTTTAGCTTTCCGGGCATAGTCCATCAGCCACTCATCTGCGGAATCGACAAACTCCCGTAAACGCTGAATTTCGCTCTTCTTTTCACCGGTTGAAGGAACGGTTTCAAATCCCCACAAATGGGAATTCAACACGTCCGGCCATTCAACCGTATCGAGAGCCGACAGGTCTTGAAGAAGATCACGTTCGACACGCTCTTCCAGCAAGATGTTAAGAATATTTTCTGGGAGATTGAGAATCTTCGCCCTCCACAGGAACTCTATTCCTTTAGCGGTATCGAAGCGATCCCAGTATTCAGTTATAAGCGGGCTTTTCGTCGACGCTGCGGCCCTGCGCAGTGCGACAAGAGTTGCGGAATCAAATGCCGCATCGAATGCCGCTATATCCGTCTCCTCACCGGCCAGTGCTTTATCGGCTTTTTTAGCAACATATTTGAAAGCATCCGCCGCTTCCGGCGCGGTTTCATTCCAGAGTGAGTCCCAGAAATCCGCACTGAATGAGGTATCGGGCTCGGTGACCTTCAGGTCGAGGTAGTTACGCTTCAAGTGATTGCGAAATGCTCTCAAATCTCTTTGCCACAGCAGTAAATCCGTTGCATGGCTAAAGGGCGATTTGTCGCGTATTTCTTCTGTCAGATTGCGGTAAAACAATGCTATATCGCTCTCTGCATCCTTCAGACCGTCAGGATCCAGGTCGCTATCGGCAAGCAGGGAGCCGCCCAGGCTTGAAAGTCTTTCCGCCGGGCTTTCAGCTTGCAGCAAGCGGACATAAAACTCGGGCGGCGCCATTTTTGACTCCAGCGCTGCAACCCAGCCGCTTGCAAAACTCCATTTCGCTCTGTTGTTGGGGGACTCGGGCATTTCTTTAGTCATCATTCAAAACATTGAGTATACATTCATACATCCTCATCGATATTTACATTGACCAATCAGACTTTAATATTTTCGGGGAAAACAATTCGAGCGATTTCGGGCGTCAGTTCTTCACGCAACTCATTCATTTTGGAGCGGATAGTCATATCGATTTCAAAATCCTCCGCCCGAAACACCATGCCGTCTTCAATATGATCCTCAGCTTCCAATGATATATCACCATCGGCGTTTTTATCGAGTTCTTTGACGAGAGGCTCGATGCGATCAACGTCTGAACTGTTGCAAAGCACCTCTCCGCTTGCATCCGACGGGATCTGATCCGCCCAGCCCGCTAACATCTCACGGTAAGCATCATCGTCCAACCCCTGCAATTGCTCGGCGGCCTTATCAAAAACAGAATTCAGAAGTTCATTACGCTTCTTAAGAAGTTCCAGGTTATGTTGAGAACGTTTTTGCATTATTTTACGTTCAGCGTCCTGTTCCGCTTCTTTCTTAATGTTTTCAAAGCGCCGGTGGAATTCGCTTTCTAAACCGCTGCTCCCGGTTTCCAGCCGATTCTCTCTCTCTTCTTCCGCCTGCGAGACGATCTGACGGGCCTCTTTTTCAGCCTCGCCGATTATGGCATTTTTTATCCGCTCAACACTCATATAGTTGCCTTCTTAAGTTATAATATCTTTTATTAAAGCACTTTACGTGTTTCATCATTCCCTATTGAAAATATCATTGAATACACATCATTGGGGGCGTGCGGCCGCCTTATAATGCGAAACTTTAATTAAGCGCCCGGCACCGGCATTTCAGGCATCATCAGGTCAGGGCTTGTAAGCCAGAGAATCATCAATATGGCGGCAAGCAGAGCGACGACACCGTACGTTTCAACAAGCACCGGCAAAATAAGTGCGCGGCCGGCGTCTTCGGGCCTCTTGCTGGTCCAGTTAATACATGCCGCACATGTATCGCCCTGAAATGAGGCGCTCTTCCACTCGGCAAGCCCCATGCCCAGACCGACAAAAAGCAGTGCTATACCGGCCAACGGCCCGACTATCTGTGCGGGCTCCATTATACCGGATTGCATGGCGATCATAACGGCGGCCACCAAACCGTAAAAGCCCTGAGTTCCCGGCAGGGACATCAGGATGAACAGTTTACCAAACAGTTCGGGCTTTTCCGACAATATACCCGCCGCCTGTGAGGCTCCAACGCTGATTCCACGTGCGGAACCAATACATGCCAGACTGACGGCGAGAATAGCCCCTATTCCGGCAGCCCCAATACCTGTCGTTAAAAACATATACTCCAGCATACCACCAATATTTTCGGCTAAAAAATCCATCATGACTCTTTTCCCTATTTAGTGTTTAATGAAAAATTACTCAAAATAATTATACTTGCTTTTACGCTATCGCTTTTTCGCAGGATATCCCTTCGGGATAATTATTTTACCTCACCAGGCTCAATGATCATCGAGTCGGTATTCAACGATAAAGGTTTGAACTCAATGCCGCCCCCTTCATAAAACCGGTTGAAAAACTCCAGAAATATCAATCTCGCCGGATGCACAAAAGCGGCCAGCATGCTCACCATAAAATTGAACGTGTGTCCCACAATCAGCACGACAACAAACAGAGCGATTCCGACAACCGGTATTTCGTCCTTCATGAGTTCAGCAATGATGTTCACGGCAAGCCCCACGATCGAAGTGGTCAGGCCGAGAGCGATTAATCTTGAATAGGAAAGAATATCACTCAAGAAAGAAACGCACCCGTAGCTGCCCATTATGCCGTAGATACTGATTAAGCCGGCACCGAATTTGGCCGGAAGCCCTTCGGCGTCGCGGCCCTGTGTTAATATCAAACCGATGCCGCCGGCTATCAGCATCATAAAGCCGAGCCTCAGCATCCAGGGCGCCATGTCGAAAAACAATGAACTTGACACGATCAAAAAGCCGGGCAGCACGATATACCATAGCCCGGCATCGTACACCGCATCCATAACCTTTCCCTTCCTGATGAGCCCATAAGCCTTCAGCGCGATACCGTAAAACTGGTTGATCACCCCTATACCTATGGATACAACAAGCAGAAGCACGGCCTGGTCGATAGGACTTACCACAGCAAAAAACTGCTGAAGCCGGTAAATGGCACTGTCTTCACCAAAATATTCCGGCAGATCGGAAGCCCATGATCCCATAAGCAACCCGATAATTGCCGTAAATATGCCCGCATAACAGAACATCATGCATAATTTGTAAAGCCCCTCATACGGGCGCGCCTTGCGCGCCAGAAAATATCCCAGCCCTGCAAGTGCAATACCATAGACAAGGTCGCCGAAACACATCCCGAAAAAGATTAAAAAACTCAGGGCCAAATAGGGCGTCGGGTCAAAACTGAAATAATCGGGACGGCCGAACAAATCCACCAAAAATCTTAACGGCTTGAGGTACTCCGCATTGGTTATCTCGACCGGCACGTCGTCGTCCGGAGTCGGTGCCCGGTAAATATCCGAAACGGACGGGAACTTATCGACCAGCTCCTGGGAAAACGAATGCCTATCCCTTTGCCGGATATAACCGGTCATTATAGCCACCCGGTCGCTGTTGACCGTCGAATTCTGCGCCTGTAATTTAGCTTGCTCCGCCTCCCAATAACTGAGCAGAATATCGATGCTGCGGATATTATCAGAGAGTTTTTGGACCTCTTCTTTACACCGCAAGTCCTCTTTATGGTGGAGCTCAATTTCCCCCTGCAAAGCTTCCATACGTTCCTTACGCGTCCCCTCATAATCCGGAACGGGCATTTCAGATAAAGCATATGAGCGCAGGAGCCTGCCGGCCTCTTCAGCGTCTTCTTTAAGCGCCACGACACACACATCGACATTGCGTTTCACGCGCCTCAATTCCGAGAGCGCCAAGGTATCCGGGGCCTCCTGTGAAGCTTTCAATTCTTCCCACTTATCATCCATTATCGTGCCCACCCACACATTGACATTTTTCAGTGAATGGAGGTCTTCAGGCTCGAAGGGAAGGAGTCGGAAAAATTCAAGCTGTTTGTATTCTTCCTTCGCTGCATTGATAGCGTTTAAGTGCTCCTTATGCTCTTCATCTAATTGACAGGCTTTCTTATAGACAGGCTTATAATCAAATTCGGAGATAACCTTTTCCCGTTCATCGACAGTCACTCTTCCGGGGAGCGCGACGATCATTTCAATTAAAGAACTGTCCAGGGCTTCAAATGAATCGAAAACATCGCGAGTATGCTTTAATTCGCGGATATGATTGTCTATTTCTTCCGTGGGCGCGGCCGGTTTTTCGAAACCTGCTGCTGAATCCTCACTTTCCTTCTCGATCAACCCGGACGCATCTTCGACATGGATCACAGCAAGCTTCTGCAGCCAATCCGTCAGATCAGCGACCGAATTGCGCGGTGAGAGTAAAGTGACATGCTGTACCGGTTCTATAGCCATTTAATGTTGGGATAGTTACTTAATGAAGTGATTGAAGGAATGAAGACTTTTTTGAATCCATCTTCTACATATTTCTGATACGTTCAACAACAAGTTTCACAGCCTCGTCGAAAGCGTCGGCGTCGATGGCTTGCAGTTTTTTCATCTTCTCTTTCGCCGCAGCGTCGAGTTCCTCGAGTTGAGAGTTCGTTTTTTCCTGCAAGCTGCTTTCAAATTCAGAAGACTTGTCATCAAGTTCTTTTTCATGCTTTTTACGGATATTTTCCAATTCAGGAGCGACGGAGTTTTTTAACTCTTCCGCCTTTTCATTCGCCTCCGCTAAAACGCGGTCGGCCTCCGTTTCGATATCCTGAACCTCTTTGATTATATTCTGGGCCATTTTTTATTTTATCACAAAAATCTCAAACGAATTGGACATTAAAAAAATTGTAAGAATCTTTAGTTAGAATAGCAGTATTTATAATATAAAGCAGCAATATTGTCAAATGAATACGGGTTTTCAGGAATTTGCATTGTAAGTTTTTTTTCTTGCACGATGCTCGATATATACGAAAATGCTGCGCCGACCGGCAATTAAATATATCTCTCTCCGAATACCGGCGCAGTTGTTCTTTTGCCACCGCCGGCCCTGTGCCGGTGGGGCCAATGATTCATCACTACGTAAGCGATGCACCACCAAGCCCCCCACAGACCCCGTGTCGGTGGGGGCAATGATTCTCCACTACGTACGAAAGATCAGACACACCCCGGTCCTCCACCGACCCTGTGTCGATGGCGGCAACGGACTGCTCAGGGAGACGCGCAAGGATGATCGAGCCCGTCAATCGTACCTCCACCGGCACCCGGGGCAGCCGTATTATGCCCCTGTCGTGGCAGGGCTTTTGGATAATAACGCGCATTGCTTAGAAGGTCCTTTTTGGGGGCAAAAACAGCCTTCTAAGGCTTATACAGGGCATTGTTTTGTCGTATCTTTCGCCATCTATTAGATTTGCTACGGTCCGACCCCAATACCGCCGAGCCGCCCCCGCCGGGCCTGTCCCGGTGGAGCGAAAGATTCACAGCTACGCACAAGACTCACCGAACGGAGCCGCCCCCGCCGGGCCTGTCCCGGTGGA
>JAGYMJ010000137.1 GCA_018400625.1 Planctomycetota bacterium | reverse complement strand
CTTTTAACGCTCTTCATATTATACCACGGAGCTGGCAGCCTTTCATCACATCATTTACAATTGCATTTCACTGCGGCGCCGGTAAAGGCGAGGGCCGGGTCAGAACGTCTTTTTGCTGTCGAGCAGTAAAGTCACCGGTCCGTCATTCACTATCCCCACTTCCATATGCTTTTTGAATCGGCCGGTCTTTACTGATATCCCCTGCCGCCTTATCAGGTCGGCAACATGTTCATAGAGTTTGTTCGCCGCTTCCGGCGGCGCGGCATCGGTAAAGGAGGGGCGCCGGCCCTTACGGCAGTCCCCGTAAAGGGTGAATTGCGAGATAAGCAATACCTCGCCGCCGGTATCCGTCAGGGAAAGGTTCATCTTTCCTTCGCTGTCTTCAAACACCCTGAGCCCGGCTATCTTGGTCGCGATATATTCACCATCTTCTTCCGTATCCTCCTTGCCGACGCCCAGTAAAACGGCGAAACCGTGTTCAATATGTTCGTTATAACCTTCGCTTTTGACTCGCACGCTTGCCTGACTGACTCTTTGTATAACAGCTCGCATTTTTTAATTTCCCTGTTTTAAGAACTTTCCAATAACCTTTGAATGGCCTCCGCCTGTTTTTTATTGATGCCGCCCTGGAGGATACTTAATTGCAAGGAACGTTTCCCGAGTTCAAGGTATGCCGGCAAGGCCGATGGGCACCGCCGGCGGATACTCTTTATATGGCGCCTTATGGTTTCGACATCGCCTCTTGCAAAGGGGCCGGTAAGAGCTTTTACCGTGCCAAGTTTTTCGATGTTTTTAACTGTACCCCAAACAAGAGGCATGAATGCTTTAGAAGCCTCTTCATATGTCAAACCGCACGTCGACTCCAACTCCATGGCGATGTCCTGTAAAGCAACTAAAAAATTAGAGGCGAACACGGCCCCTGCATGGTAAAGCCCCTTTTCGGAAGCGTCTATCTCCAGGGAATGCATATTAAGGGCTTGTGCCATTGCTCTGAGAATTTCCACCGCCCGCCTATTGCCCTCTATACAGCAATAAGAACCGGGAATAAGGCGTAAAGCATCTTCGGTGGTCGCAAAAGACTGGATCGGATGGATGCTGCCGATATCAGCCCCTGATTCCCCGGCCGTATTAAGCGCGGCTGACGTAAGAACACCACTGAAATGCGCAACCACACTGTCTGCCTTAAAACCCCTGGAATGGGCTATATCGCTGCAAACTTTACTGATAACGTCGTCCGGTGTTGTTATCAGAACGACCTCGCTTTGCGTTGTGATTTCCGTTGGGTCGGATGCAGCTTTTCCGACACCGATTTGCTGGCAGACCCTTCTCGCCTTGTGGATATTCCTGCCGCAGACCCCCTTGAATCCCCATCCCTTTTTTTGCAGCAGAATGGCGACGGCAGTTCCGAGTCTCCCCGGGCCAACTATACAGAAATCAAGTTTTTTCATGCCATCCCGCCTGATTCAAATGGTTTGTGGTGAATCATTGCCTCCACCGACACGGGGTCGGTGGGGGCTTGGTGGTGCATCGCTTACGTAGTGATGAATCATTGGCCCTACCGGCACAGGGCCGGTGGGGCAAAACAACAACGGCGCTTTCAGGCGCCCCTATTCAGGGTGGAGTCTCTGAAAACGCGTAGACCGCTTAATATCTTCAATATAAAATTTTAGTTGGGGTTTGAAATTTTGAATTTGAGATTTATTTTTTCCGGCTATCTTCTTTTTTCACTTTTTCCCATCGCATCAGTTCCGAAATCCTGCCTAAAGTGCTGCCCTCCTCTATCTCGGACATTTCGCGACTCTCACGTTCAAGGACTGACTGCGCCCGGTTGGCAACCTCGATCACTTTTTCCCGGGGAATAACAACAACTCCATCATCATCGCCCACAATCCAGTCACCGGTGCGGATGTATTGCCCGCCAATGTTTATCGGCACCCCAATCATTCCCTGCCCCTTCGGTTCACCGGCTACCGGTGTGATGGTTCGGGCGAAGGCAGGGAATCCCAGCCGGCGGATATTCATCACATCCCTGATGGCTCCATCGATCACCACGCCGGCCAGATTGCGCTGAAGGGAGCTCATGGTAGCCTTTTCCCCCCATACCGCCGGCGGGCGTCCACCGGAATCAATGACAATAACCTGCCCGTCTTGTGCCTGATCTATAGCTTCGACCGGCTTTGCCCAATCGCCCGGATATGTCCATACGGTAAGTGCGGGCCCAGCCATTTTTGCGCCTTGAACCACGGGTCTGATCCCGTCAATAGCGCCGGAATTATGTAATGCTTCCGTTACGTCGGCAGCGGCGGTCTTGCCCAGTACCTCTCCTATTCCACTCTCTCCAAAACGCTTAAACATGTCCGTCTCGTCCGGTATGCCGCTTTCAACGGCGTTTTTTATCTTTTCCGTTGCCGCCCCGGCATCGGCGGCTTTTGTGATGGCGCCGCCCACGATGACAATCGACGCACCGTTTTCAACGGCTAAAGGGGCGTTTTCCGAATTAATACCGCCCGCTACGGCTACGGGTATCGAGACCGCTTCAGCTACGGCTTTGAGCAGATTAAACGGCGACTCGGCCTGCATCTGCTGATCTATCGGGGTATGAACACATACGGATTGCACTCCTAACTTTTCGATTTCCTTTGCGCGCTTTATCAACGCTTCCTGAGAAACCGCGCCGATTAAATCCACACATATGTTCGCATCGTATCGCCTTGCCGAATCGACACACTCTTTGATGGTGGAATCTGCGGCCGCAGCCAGCACATGGATAATATCCGCTCCCGCTTTGGCCGCCGCTTCTGTTTCTACACGTCCCGCATCCATCACCTTCATGTCGGCGACAATCGTTCGGTCGGGGAAGTCCGCTTTTAACTGCCTTACGGCCTGAAGCCCCTCACTTTTAATGAGGGGCGTTCCGGCCTCAATCATGTCGATACCCTTGTAAACCGCCTCTTTAGCCACACGCAGTGCCTGTGACATGTTGATGAAATCAAGTGCAAGTTGGAGTTTGGCGACCAATGAACAAGCCTCCTAAAAGTTTTTTTGTAAATATTCAGTGATATGCATACTTTCACCACCACCGGCACAGAACACGGTGGGGGAACAACGTGTTTCACTGAGGACTCACGTTTTTTCTGCAACGATAATCCTGACGTAATTTATAGGTATAATACACAACAAAGCCTTGGTGTGCAAGCGAAAGTTTTTATGAGAGTACTTCATAGTGTAACTTTTCCATGTTCATTGCCGTTTGATACCGACGTAATGAAGGAATGATTTCAGAATGCCTATTCCGACTATATCCAAAGATTTTTGATCTAATACCCGATTCCCCCGTTCGTGAGGGTCAAAATAGGTCGATGTGCTGAGTTCAAGGGTGTAAGAAAGCGATTCAGGGAATGCATGCTGAAAATATCCTGAAGCCATTCGGCGTTTTCTTTTCATCAGACTCCCGACCCAGCTATCTTCTTTCCTGATCCCGGCGTAATGCTCCATTAATTCCAGGAGTTTTTCCTGTTGCTTGATCATCTGCGGTGCATTTTCACCGGCCACTTCACTCCACCCACGCTCAGAATGTCGGAAGAGAATATGGTTACGAAATATGCCGCCTGCATGGCAATCCAGGAACATATCAACTTTAACTCCTTTGCGCCGAAGATTTAAGAAATAATTTCGTATCCCCCTGTTTTCCGGCTGAGCATTTTTGGCCCAGAAACGGTTAAGATTGGCGCCATTCAGATTGGAACCGTTCGACCCCCAAAAAGCACAGTCCATATTGACGATCGGAACAAAATGCAGAACCATTTCTTCCAGAAGCTTTGGGTTTTTCAGCAGATAATCGAGCATTGGTGATAAGAAGTGGGCGCCTAACATCTCTTGCGGTGAATGTTGTCCTGCGATGATGGCCAGGTGTTTTTTCCGTGTGTCATCCGTATCGGGATCCGTTATGCGGAAAAGCTCTATTTT